>JAYEIY010000346.1:0-18749 GCA_034660375.1 Verrucomicrobiota bacterium | reverse complement strand
AAAAGTCTTTTGTGTTTCGGCTAAAAAGAAAAAATCTAAACCGATTTGAAAAAAATATTTCAAAGTTGGACAGGTGCGTTTTGCTCAAATTTTTAAAAAAGTAAAGAAAAAAAAGTAAAAATTAGGGGAAAAGTCTAATTTTGGGGTTTACTTTTACATAACAGCGAAGCGCCACCCTAGCCTAATATAGTTTATGCCTTCAACATATTTTTCAAAATCTTCGATTTTGAACGCATACAAAGCCTGTGCGAAAAGGTTTTTGACTTCACTGAAAAGATAAAAAGACAAAAAATTACCGTTTTGTGTCTCAAAATAAAGATTATGATAACTTTTAAGTTGATGAATTTTATCTATTCACCAGGTTTAAATATAAATGAGAACGAAAAGCAGATTCAAATGGTCAAGAATACTTTTGCGAAGTCCGCAGTTTTTAATGTTGAAGATAAAATTTCTGCGAAGAACCAGTGGCGTAGGCATTCCTGCCTGCGAAAAGTGTCAGACAAGAATATCTAACCTACCAAATAGCGTTAGGGCTATTCATCAATTCTAAATTTTTAAGTTGATTTATTTGTGCCAACGGCACATTTCATATTAGCCTAGGGTTTCAACCCTAGGATGATGTATTTAAAAATGTCATGCTCTGAAAGAGCATTTCATCAATTATAATGTTTTTTATGAAAAACTCTTTCAGAGTTTATTATTATTTTATCAAAACCTAGAGTTAAAACGCTAGGTTGATATGAGCTACGCTTTTAGCGTATTTTAGAATTGAACAGCCCTACCAAGTAACGTAGACATGCCTGCCTGCGAAAAGTGTCAAACAAGAATGTCCTCCCTCAAAAAACAAAAAGAGACTTATTATCCATATATCTCTTGATTTATAATGATATTCATCTAATTTCAGACTTCTTGAAAGAAACAGACGTTCTAAAAAACATTCAATTTATAGGAAAAACCAATGAGAGACATTGCAATACCTAAGCATTTTGATTCCGGATCTGCACAGGACCGTTGGTATAATTACTGGGAAGAAAAAGGTTACTTCAAAGGATCTGCGGACTCCGCAAGTGAAAAATATACGATAGTCATTCCTCCTCCGAATGTTACTGGAGTCCTAACCCTTGGACACGTTTTGAATAATACATTGCAGGATATTCTTATCCGCTGGCAAAAAATGAAAGGCAAAGAGATTTGCTGGGTTCCAGGTACGGACCATGCAGGGATTGCAACACAATCAAAGGTAGAAACATACCTCAAAAAAGAAAAGAATCTAACCCGTTACGATCTTGGAAGAGAAGATTTCCTTGAGCATGTCTGGGAATGGAAAGAAAAGTATGGTGGAAGGATTATCGAACAACTTAGAAAACTCGGTGTAGCATGCGACTGGGAACGCGAGCGTTTTACTCTTGATGACGGACTTTCCGATGCCGTAGAAGATGTTTTTATCAAACTTTATAAAAAAGGGCTTATTTACAAGGGCAAACGCATTATAAACTGGTGCCCAAAATCACGAACCGCTCTTTCAGACGAAGAAGTAATTCACAAAGAAGAAAAAGGGAATTTATGGCACATAAAATATCCTCTTGCCAATGGAAATGGCGAGTTGGTTGTTGCAACGACACGCCCGGAAACCATGCTTGGAGATACTGCAGTAGCAGTTCATCCGGAAGACGAGCGCTATAAAGATTTTATCGGCAAAACAATTATGCTTCCGATAGTAAAGAGAGAAATTCCTGTTATTGCAGATAAATTTGTTGATAAAGAGTTTGGAACTGGTGCTGTAAAAGTAACTCCGGCACACGACCCTAATGATTATGGGATGGGAGAACGTCATCATCTGCCAATGATCAATGTAATGAATGACGACGGAACCATGAATCAGGCTGCAGGAGAAGAATTTAATGGACTTGATAGATTCAAATGCAGAAAAATCCTTGTAGAAAAACTGCAAAAACAAGGTTCTCTTGTCAAAGTTGAAGAACATCTTCATAAAGTTGGTTATTCAGAAAGAGGAAATGTTCCTGTTGAACCACGTCTTTCAGATCAGTGGTTTGTAAAAATGAAAACCCTTGCAGAGCCGGCATTAAAAGTAGTAGCCGATAAGAAAATTAAATTTTATCCGGAACGCTGGACAAAAACCTATAACCACTGGCTCGAAAATATAAAAGACTGGTGTATAAGCAGACAGTTATGGTGGGGACACCGAATACCAGCATATTACTGTTCTGGATGCGGAGAGATTATGGTTGCAAAAACTCAACCTGAAAAATGTAAAAAGTGTCACACTAAAGAACTGCATAGAGACGAAGATGTACTTGATACATGGTTCAGTTCATGGCTTTGGCCATTTTCAGTGTTCGGCTGGCCTCATGACAATAATGATTTAAAAGAATTTTATCCTACAAATTCTCTTGTTACCGGTCCGGACATAATCTTTTTCTGGGTAGCACGCATGATTATGGCAGGACTTGAGTTCATGGATGAAATACCATTTTCAGAAGTATATTTTACATCCATCATCAGAGATGAACAGGGACGCAAGATGTCTAAAAGTCTTAACAATTCTCCTGATCCGCTTGATGTAATAGATCATTATGGTGCGGATGCACTCAGATTTTCTATCATCTATATAGCTCCGGTGGGACAGGACATAAAGTACAGCAATGAGAAATGCGATATAGGCAAACATTTTGCTACAAAGATCTGGAATGCCGCCCGTTTCCGTCTTATGCAGGCTCCTCTATCTGAAAATTGGGATTCGCTTGAAAATATTTCTACAGAGAATTTACGTGATGATGACATTTGGATTCTTTCAAAATTAGACAAAAAGGTCACTGAACTTTCGGATGCTCTGACCGATTTTGAATTTCATAAGTATGCACATGACATCTACGAATTTATCTGGAGCGAATTTTGTGATTGGTACATAGAGTCAGCAAAATCTGTCTTTTTCAAAGGAAGCGAGCCGGAAAAGAAAACAGTTTTCAATGTTTTTGATTATGCCTTCTCCAGAATACTTAGGCTTCTTCACCCCATAATGCCTTTCCTAACTGAAGAACTTTATCACGAAATGGGATATGTTACCGAAAAAGATTCTATCATGCTATCGCCATGGCCAAAAGTATTTAATAAAAAACTTAAGGCACAATTGCAAATCACTGATGAAAAGGAAAAACTGGTTAACAATAAATTTGAACTTATCAGTGCTGCTAGGAATATAAAAAGTACCTATAATATCCCTAACGTACAGAAAACTCCATTCTGCATCAAACCCGTAGATAAAAAAGCTGAAGAATTTCTGTGTTCTGATATGAGTGGACTAAAAACTCTCTTAAATGCAGAAATGCTTACACTCATCAAAGATGATTCAGAATTGGACGGTCCAGCACCTTCCTCAGTTTCATCTCTTGGATCTGTATATCTCCCCCTTCGTGGAGTAATCGATATTGAAGAAGAAAAAAAGAAACTCAATAAACAAGAAAAAGAACTGCAAGCCCTCTTAAAAGGAATAAACGCAAAATTAAGTAATGAAAATTTTGTCAATCGGGCTCCTGAAAAAGTTGTAAAAAGAGAAAAAGAAAGAAAGATAGAATTTGAAGAAAAATTAAAACGCCTTAATAACATGATGAATAATCTCTAAAAAATAAAAAAGAAATAAAACTATGGAAACAAAGATAAGAGAACTTCTCGAAAAACTCAGAGTACACCTACAGAATGATGGTGGAGATATGGAAGTCGTATCAATAGAAGGAACTACTGTATCCTTGCGTTTGAAAGGGGCCTGCGGTTCTTGCCCACACGCTACAATAACACTAAAACAAGGCATAGAACAAACCCTGAAAGATCAGATAAGCGAAGAAATAACAGTAGAGCGTGTACAGTAAACAGAAACAGACAGTGTATGAAAAACCTTTGAATGAAGAGAAAAAGGCTTTTCGTGCAATGTCTAATTAAAAAAGGACTACTATATTATGTCGGTAGCCATATCTATAATAGGTCTAAATGGAGCGGATAAATCAATTATATGCGAACGTCTGTCTCAATACTATAATGTTCCTCTGTTGGATACAGATAAACTACTCCCTGAACTATACAATAAAGCAACGGGAGAAGATCTGACTGAATCAGAGATCTTTGAGAAATATAATCAGGAATATTTTGCAAAAATAGAAGCCAAAACACTTGAACATATACGTACCCTTATAGAAAACAATATACCAGAATATGTTTTACAGGTAGGTCAAAGAGTTCCACTTAACCCCTTTGCTACAGAAATACTCCCAAACCTGGGAACCTATATCTATCTCGAATATTCCTTGGAATCTTTTATTAAAATTATCAAAGAAAAAAATATTCCAGGACTTTTTTCAGACAAAGAATCACAGGAAAAATTAAAACAGTTCTATAATCTACACCATATTAAATACACTGAACACGCAGATATTACACTGCAACCGGAGAATTTATCCTCTGAAGAAATTATAAAAAAAATAACTGCAAACAGAAAAATATAGTCTACGAAAAGTGCTCGAACGAAATAAAAAAGGCTTTTCGCGCAATATCTAATTATATAAATTAGTATCTTTTGCCTATTTTACATACCAAACAAACAAAGAGATATGAATAAAACAAGAAAGATTGAAAATATTGCTATTATAGGGCTCGGCATGCTTGGTGGTTCTCTGGCAAAAACTTTGAAAGAATCATTGCACTATAAACGTATTTTTGGATGTACTCGCAAAGAAAAGGTACTAAGAACAGCACTTGAAAATAATGTAATAGATGAAGCATTTTCTGATCCGGCAGCAGCATTGGCAAAAGCAGATCTTTCCGTAATATGTATCCCCGTAACTACAACTGTCGATTTTGTGAAAAAATATGCTTCACATATAAAGCCAGGCGCGATTATTACCGATATAGGAAGTGTAAAGAGTCTAATCGTAGAAGGTTGCCGACCAATAGTCACAGAAAACAAAGGACATTTTGTGGGAGCACATCCAATGGCAGGAAAAGAATTTGCGGGATATAATCATAGTTGTACTGATATGTATGAAGGTGCAATAGTATTTTTAACCCCACATAAAAATGATTCGCCAGTGGCAACTGAAGAGGTAAGAAAAATGTGGAAGATCGTTAAAGCAGAACCTGTAATAATAGAATTAGACAAACACGACAAAACTGTCGCATACACTAGCCAATTAATTCAGTTGCTTTCCTCTGCTGTAGCACTAACCGGGATAAATAAAATTGGTCATAAAGACTGTGTGCTTGCTGCGGCAGGCGGATTTAAAGATATGACTAGAGTAGCATCAAGCAATGTAGATATGTGGGATCAAATATTTCAGAGCAACAAAGATGCCAATATTGAAGCTATTGACTCTATTATTGACACAGTAACTAAGTTAAGAACGATGTTTGTGGAAGAAAAATGGAGTGAAATACATGCATTTCTTGAAAGTGCAAAGACTAAACATGACCGCTGGTTACACGACTGGCAGAAAAGATTTTAGACCCTTATAATATTTGTGTTTTAAAAGTAGTTAATGATTCTCGCTCTGCGCGCTAAGAAATACTTGCATTTGCAGATACCATTTGGGGGCTCATTTTCCTAGCACTTAATTATTCTGTCGGTTTGTTCTTCTGGTTTATGCAATTTGGGATTTTAAGATTATTAAAATATAAGAAATAAATTATGCGAAACAATTCATTAAAAAACAAAAAACATTTTTGGCTAAACAAGATTAATAAGCCTAAAGATATTTTAAAGCTTGAAAATACTCAGCTTACAGAACTTGCAGAAGAAATCAGATCAGAGCTTATTGATACTGTTTCGCAAAACGGTGGGCATTTGGCGCCAAATCTTGGAGTTGTTGAATTAACAATTGCACTATTTAAAATATTTTCACCATCCAAAGATAAAATAATATGGGATACAAGTCATCAGGCATATGTTTATAAATTACTGACTGGCAGGCAAGATCTTTTCAAAAAACTCAGGCAGGATGATGGATGTTGCGGTTTTCTAACTCCAGAGGAAAGTGAATATGATCACTTTGGGACAGGACATGCAGGGACTTGCTTATCAGCCGCATTGGGAATGGCAGTAGCAAGAGATCACCTAGGTGGAGATGAAAAAGTTATTGCTGTAGTCGGAGATGGTGCATTAGCTTGCGGAATATCATTTGAAGCTCTCAATCATATTGCAGAAATAACCAATGATTTTATCCTTATACTTAACGATAATAAAATGTCGATTGGAACAAGCGTAGGCGCAATATCAAATTATCTTAATAAAATTATATCAGGTCAACACTATAACGCCTTCAAGAAAAGTCTTTCTTCTGCTATTGAAAAAATCCCGCGCATTGGCAAAAAAATAAGGCAGTTGATTTCGAAGGCAGAAGAAGCGATGAAAAGTTTATTTGTTCCTGGAGTCTTTTTTGAAGAACTGGGATTCCGCTATATTGGTCCCATTGATGGACATGATATAAGAAAACTTTGCGAGACTCTGGAAAAAATAAAAGACTGGAAACGTCCTATTGTTCTACATGTAATAACGGAAAAAGGACATGGTTACCCTCCCGCAGTATCTAACCCCGAAATCTTTCATGGAATCGGTTCTTTTGATATCAGCACTGGAAAATCTCTCTCAGAGAAAAAAGATATTACATTTTCAGATGGATTAGGCAACATTCTTCTTCAAAAAATAGAAAAAAATAAAAAAATAATAGCAATTACTGCTGGGATGACTTCAGGAACCGGTCTTTCTGAAATTCAAAAAAAATATCCTGACAATTTTTATGACGTAGGTATTGCCGAAGAACATTCAGTTATCTTTGCTGGAGGCATGGCAACAAATAAATTAAGACCTATTGTTGTTATCTATGCAACTTTTATACAAAGGGCTCTTGATTGCATTTATCATGATGTATGCCTCCAGGATTTACCGGTATTATTCTGTCTGGACAGAGCAGGAATTGTTCCTGATGGACCGACTCATCACGGCATCTATGACCTCTCTTTTTTGTTGGGTATTCCTAACCTTTTTATTTATCAACCTGCAGACGCATACGAATTACAGATAATGATAGAACATGCCCTGACTTTGCAAAAACCCATAGCGATACGATACCCTAAAAGCTCTGCAACAACTCTGGACTATAAAAAGAGTAAATTTATTCCCGGAAAAGCAATATCCGTAAGAGATTCAGGAACGCATCTCTCTTTATGGGCTCTCGGCAGAGAAGTAGAAACAGCCATAGAAATACATGATATTCTCCTGAAAAAAAATATTCACATTAAAGTTGTAAACCCCATGACTATCCGTCCCTTTGACATAGAATTCCTCTATAAAGATGCAGAAAAAATGCCTATAGTAACACTTGAAGATCACTGCATAACATGTGGAATGGGAAATAGAATAAATATGCACTTAAATGAAATAAGTTCCAATACTCCTCTCCTAAATCTTGGCTGGCCAGATTCTATAATACCTTTCGGTACAATTACGGGGATAAGAAGAAAATTCGGAATGCTTCCTGAACAACTCGCAGATAGAATAGAAAAATTTGTAAAATCACAATAATTCTACTAAAATCAGAATAGTAAGATTTAAGCATAAAACAAAATAAAAAATATTTATTTCATATTGATATTTCTTTAAAACAAATTATACTACGAAGTTATTTTTTTGGTTGATCTATTATTCTAATAAAGTAATAAAAATCTGTAAACAAATATAAACTGTTAAATTTTTCAAACCCAACAGAGGTTTTTATGGCGTCAAATGATAGCATGAAAATGTATATGCATGATATCGGGAATATCCCGTTAGTAACCCGTGAAGAAGAAGTTGAACTCGCTGCAAAAATTCAAAAGGGAAGCGAAGAAGCACGAGCAAAACTTATTAAAGCTAACCTCCGTCTTGTAGTTAAAATAGCACATGATTTCAAGGGCTTTGGACTCCCTCTCCATGATTTAATATCAGAAGGAAATATTGGCTTAATGAGAGCAGTTGAAAAATTTGATCCTGCAAAAGGTGCAAAACTAAGTAGTTATGCAGCTTGGTGGATAAAACAGGCTATGCGTCGTGCACTGGCAAACCAGAGCCGTACAATCCGTATTCCCGTTCAATCTGCCGGAAAAATCAGCAAAATCAATACCACCAGAATGAAGCTGACAGAAAAGCTTGGAAGAGAGCCTACTAATGCAGAGATAGCACACAAATTGGATTTCAGTGAAAGAACAGTTTCTGGACTAAGAACTGTAGGAAGCAGAACATTTTCTCTTAATGATCCCATACAGCATGGTGAAGATGGAGAATTTCAGGACATAATTCCTGATCAGGTTGTGCTTACTCCTGACTCAATACTTGGAGAAAATGAATCCATAGAACAAGTCTTAGAGCTTATATACAGGCTTGATGAACGTGAGCAACTTATACTAAAATTACGTTTTGGATTGGACGGCAGACGCCCGAGAACACTTGAGGAAGTAAGTCAAAAAATCCACAGAACCCGCGAAAGAGTCAGGCAGATTCAGAATCAGGCTCTGAACAAGCTACACACTATGATGGAAGACGACAATGTCCCGCGAGATATAAATCCCCTGAAAGATGCCCATCCAGAAAACGCAATATAGTAAAGGCATCCTGGCTGTGAATATTTTTTCCAGCCTGGAAGCCTGAGCTACAGAACTCCAAGTTATCGAGCAACTCAGATTCCCTTTTTTGTCCACGATAGGGAATCTGAGTTGTGAGTATATTTTGCTTTGAGCAAGGAATTTGAATTACCGAGTAACTACTTTTCCTTTTTTAGCAAATTAAAGATAAAAAAAGTACCTTTTTTTGCATGAGGATATGCAAAGTACCTTTTTTTTGCATGAGGATATGCAAAGTACCTTTTTTTTTGCATGAGGATATGCAAAGTACCTTTTTTTTGCATGAGGATATGCAAAGTACCTTTTTTTTGCATGAGGATATGCAACACAACTCCGGGTTATCGAGCAATTCAGATTTGTCTTTTTTTATCCACGATAGGGAATCTGAGTTGCGTGTTCGTCAGCCTCAAACCGATGAGTCCTGGAGCTAGATTATCTCTGAGTTACATTGTTAATCTCCTTTCATATCCCAACGGGATATTTCACCGTAGCATGGGGCAATCGCCCTATGTTTTAGGGATATTCTTGAATATTACAACCCTGAAGGGGTTGCACAATTCTTAAATTGCGGTAAAATTATTATTGAAGTACCCCTTCAGGGACTGTTCTTTTTTGGTTAACCTTTACCCCGCACGTTGTACGGGGCTACGGTGAAATTGCCCACTTCAGGGCGTAAAAAACAAAGAAAAAAGGACTAACGAATCAGTACATGGGACACCAAACAGCCGGCGCCCATGAGTTTAGCAATATTAATCGTTATGCAATTTTACTTTAATGAAAGATTGATAATATACTTCTGTCATCCTGTCTCATATTTTTTAAAGTTTATACATCTTCAATATCCGCAACATTCAATAATCGGATTAATTCGTCTGAATTAATCCAGTCCGGTACGGAACTACCTTCTCCAATCATTCCATCGAAGAGTTCCTGTTTGTCTTTCTGCAATTTTATGATTGACTCTTCTATTGTTCCTGCAATAACTAAGCGATATGCAATAACTGGATTTTCCTGTCCAATTCGATGTGTTCTGTCAATTGCCTGACGTTCTACTGCCGGATTCCACCATGGATCAAAAATAAAGACATAGTCAGCTTTTGTCAGCGTCAAGCCGGTTCCTGCCGCTTTAAGGCTAAGCAAGAATACTTCTGCTTTATCATTTGAACTAAAATCTTTTACCAATTCGGTTCTTTTTTTCAGTGGTGTAGCGCCAATAATTTTCTTAAACGGGATATTATTATGCTCCAATTTATTTTGAATCAATTGAAGCATGGATGTAAATGAACTAAAGACAAGAACAGAATGTTTCTCATAAATTAATGTTGCGATCATATCCATCATTTCAAAAAGTTTTGCAGATTCCGCAAAGGGTTTTATTTTTGCACTGTCAAAGACTTTTTCGGGGACTAAGGATGTGTGACAACATATCTGTCTTAGTCTTGTGAGAAGCGCCAATACATCCATCATACCTTTTTCTTTAAGATTTTCTCTTTCATTTTTAAGATAATTATTATATAGTTTTTGTTCTTCTGGAGAAAAGTCTATAGTAATAATTTCTTCAGTTCGTGTAGGCAGTTCAGGTGCGACTTTATCTTTGGTACGTCTTAGCATAAGTGGGGAAATCTGGTTATGAAGATGTTCAAATGCTGAAGAATCAGTCTCTATCCTGCCTACCGGAAATTTTTTCTTAAAGTCTCTAATGGTTCCAAAAAAGCCAGGATTAAGAAAATCCATTATACTCCACAGATCAGTCAGATGATTTTCCAATGGCGTTCCTGTCAGTACAATTTTAAATTCTGCATTAAGTTTTTTAATGGCCACAGAAATCTGAGCTTTCGGGTTTCGGATTTTTTGTGCCTCATCAAGGATAACGGTATCAAATTTTATTTTATTGAGTTTATAGAGATCGTTTCTAACCATTTCGTAATTTGTTACGATTATATCATATTTATCAAACTGTTGTGCATACTCAATGCGTTCTTCTGGAAGGCCTCTGTAAAGAAGAGTGGTCAGTTCTGGAGAAAATTTTTGGACTTCATCAATCCATACGCCTATCACTGATGCAGGGCATACGATAAGAGTACCATTATGTTTTTTCTCTCCTAGAAAACTTTTTCGTGCTGAAATATAAGCAAGAGCCTGGAGGGTTTTTCCCAGTCCCATATCATCTGCAATAACTGGATTTACTCCATACGCAGCACATCTTTGTAGAAAATTAAATCCTTCTTCCTGATAATGACGCAATACTCCTGCAAGATGTTTGGGCAAAGAGAGTTGTTCTCTTTCCTCTCTATTTCGGATTTTGTCAATAATATCTCTACTTTGCGGAAGATAGGTTATATTTTCTGAAGCATCCAGTTCAGCTATAATTTTTTTTGCTTCGTATGCCACTACTCTCTGTGTTCCGAAGAGAAGTCCGGTTTTTTTAAGATAATCACTTATTCTCGAAACTTTTTCAAGGTCAAAACGTAGCCAATTTCCGTCTTTGGTATGGAGTATATTATTTTCATTTTTCAGCGCGGTTTCGACTTCGGAATGGAAGAAAGTAGTTTCATCAAACTTCCACTCTATGTTGAAATTTGTCCATCCTTTTTCTGATTGACAGGAAACCTGTGGCAAGAGTTCACTTTCCCTGAGAAGCAATATTCCTTTGCCATATTTTTTTATGACGCTCTGTGGCAAAAGCTCCCATATTACAATAAGATCTCTGGCATTTGTATCTGTAGCAGGAACTGTGATAAGATTTCGACTGCAAACAGCTTCGGGAAGACGCATAAGTAATTGTATTGTTTCATTTATTCCAGGAGAATCGTAAACTGTTATTACAAATTTATTTTTTAATAACTCTATTCCCCCTGAGGCGACCCCTGAATCCATATAAACGCAATTATCATCACTTGTCAGCTTAAAAATAAAACTTCCTTCATACTGATCCACAAAAATGGTCAAAGAGGTCTTTTTTCTGACAACTTTTACGCCTGGTCCTTTTACTATATCAATGCGTCCATCAAGAAGAAGTGGTAAATTCTCCGCAACAAGTGAAGTTGGCATAGTCGGATTTTTTTTTGCAAAGAGTTCCCATATTTTTTTTCTTTGAATGGGGTATTTTATTTCAGTTATTACACCATCAAGGATAATTGGGGATTTTGGATTTTCTGCCATTGTTTCTGCTATTTTGCAAAATGGCACTTTCTTTTTTGCAGGAGATGTCACGAATGCACTGAGACGGGTTTTTTTCTTTAGTATTTTCAGTTCAAAGTGGATGGGAGAATCTTTTTGTCCTTTTGAGATAATCTGTTGAGAGTCTCTTTCAATAAAACGTGCGGATTGCTTATCTTCCCAGTACTCAAGCCAAGTGTCAAATTCTTTTCGCGTCACCTTCCACGCATTTCTTTCGCTTCCTATTCGATATTGTCTATAGACATCTGTTTCATTTTTGAACCATTTAAGAAACTGCAAATCTTCATCTGAGTAAGAACCCGTTGTTCCTCCTGAAATTCGTCCGGCAAAAGACATATTATATATTTCACGCATCTTACATAAATGACGCTTTCCATCATTACGATATACACGAATAAGGACATTGCCAACAGATGTCTTACAGTCAGCTTCAACTTCAATTTTCTTTTCTTGTTTTTTGTAGGATAAATCCTTTTTTGCATTCTCAAATAAATCAGACTGATATTTTTTTTTAGTTTTATCACTCCCCTCCCCTCTCATTGGAACGCGTGAAGAGGTCATGCTTATACTATCTCGAATGGAACTAGTAACGGTCTTGCCCTTAATCCATTTTTTGTCAAGAAAAATAGTATTTGCAGTTACTGCTGCAATAAATAGATGTGTACAAAGTAATTCAGGATGTCCACAGGTACAGCGCCTGCTCCAGCTTCCATCTTCCGCAATATTCCAGGTCGGCCAATGTGAATCTACATGCATTTTTAAACCATTTTCATTCCAAGAAATAGCAGAGATCCTTATATCGCGTTTTTTGCGGAAATAATACAATTTCACACCATTTGGAAACATTTCTACTATACTTGTGATCTCGAGCCATTGATTTATCCATTGCGGAGGACTTTTGGGATAAGTTATTTTTTTCATTCTATAAAGGTAATATGATTTAGGAGTTTTTTTTTCACGAAAGAGAGGGTAGCATCTTTTTTTCTTTTTTCAAGTCTTTTGGATAAAGGAATTTTAAAGATTGGACTATTAGTTGCTAGAAAAGGAATAATGTCTGATTTTCTGGGTTGACAAAAGGTCTTTTGCTAGAATATCTAAATAACCAACACACTTTCGGAAAAGTTTTCAACGGGAACATGCAATTCTCTTTTTGACTTAACTCCATGGTAATGAATATTATTAAAATCTTCTTCTATTTTTTTGATTACACTTGCCTTATAATATCGTTCTCCACAGTAATCACACTCTTCGCAGGGTACATTTTCAACAATTAAAAACTTACCATCATGTTGATATATGTATTGTACTTTCTTAATTGTAAGATTTTTATTACCACAAAGATTACATTTGGTATTCATTTTTAACCTCGTTCATATGGCGTTATAAATTTAGGAGGGGTTGGAATATAAACAGTTATTATTACGAATGATTTACCATGTACACCACAAACTACATGAATCGGCTTTCCTGAATTAGTAAATCCAGCACATAAACAACTTATTCCTCTACCGGTATCTTCATCCTGTTCAATAATCATTCCATTTAATAGTGACTGTTCAATTTATCCTACAGTCAAATTATCATTTTGTCTTTCTTTATCTCCGTGAGAAGAAAAACAATAGTCAGTAGATTTAACTCTATCAATTATCCAATTTATTTCAAAATATTAATCATTTTTTTCTTATCAGCACAACTATTACCATAATATATCTTCGGCAACTATTCCTGCTTCATCAAACTTTTACTAAGAAAGCAGGATTTGTACATAGAGAATTTTCAATTCACTATCCTCTGTGCTGTTTGAAATAACACCATATCTTGTGTTCTGCAAGTGAAAAAACATCAATATTTCTCTATAAACCTAAACATTGATTTTTTCAGGAGTGGGGAACGCCCCCAGGAGTGTGCAAGGGTCTGCAGGGCTTTTTGGACATGTTTTTTCTGTATTATTTCAGAATTATCGCTTGAAGAGTATATTGCTGCAATCATTAAAGAGAGTTTATACGCTAGACAAAGACTTTTTATTCCTGTGAAAACATTTTCTCCATAATAATATTCTCCAAAAAACTGAAAACTTTGAATTTTTGTTTTTATATAACGGGCTATGACATCCTGTGCATCAAGAGCAAATCTTTCTTCTGACAAATTAAATACATCGGCTTTTTTCCATGTAACATCCAATGAATCACGTGAAATTGTTTTAAGATTGGCAAAACCAAAGATATTTTTTGTTATATCAAGAGTTTTTGAGAAACGTTTGAGGATATTTTTATTAAGAATGGCTTCATCATCTCCCAGAAAATAAGTTGTTATCAACATACGAAAAATCATTCGTTTTAAGGGAAAAAACTTCATATCCCTCAAAGAAACATCATTCTTAGATTTTTCTAAGAGGGATGAATAAAGAACTTTCATTGTTTCTGTATCATTTAGGAATGCATCTCCCAGTTTTGAAACCTCGTTTGTAAATGAAAAAATGTGAGCAATCTGTTTTGAAAGAAGTGAATTTTCATTTTTTACCAATATTTTTTCTGTAATATTGTTGAGAAACATCACAAGAGAATTGGTTGTAAGTCCAGTTGTCTCGGATTTGGAAAAACCCTTTCTCAATTGTAATTCAGGGATATATTCACTAATTTCATCCACAGAGATAGGATTACCTATATCTTGAACTACAGCCGGGCAATCATATCTACATGCTACAGAAACACTTCCAGAAAATGCAGCACCAATATTGAGGGGATAGATTCTGCATCCAAGAGGTTTTGTTTTAAAGGAAAATTTTTTATGAATCATGCACTCATTTTTTTCTTCATCACGAAAGACACACGTCCCGTTTTTCCGATGTGCAAGATAAAAATCTCCTTTTATTATTTGAAATTGTTTTTCTCCTATCTTGTCCAAAAACGTTTTAGACCATTTAAGGTTTTCGAGGCGTTTTTTATCTTCTGCTGTTAGGGGCAGATACCAATCTTGGCAACATTTCCCACAATTTTGGCAGGAAAATTTCTGTTTTGCAGGAATGAGAATTTGTTTATTCATTTTTTGCCTTTCCTATTGTTTCTCCAGCTTTGACAAGGGTTTCATAACCTTTATCAGAGTTCTCACATAAATCCTTTGAAAATGTTATTTTATTTTTTTTAAAAATAAGGACTATAGTTGATCCTCCAAATTTAAAATATCCTTTTTCATCCATTTTCTTTACAGATTCTGCCATATTTGTATCAATTATGCTACTTACACCAAATGCCCCGATCTCCATAAACACAATCTTCCCAAAAACAGGATTATCCAAAAAAGTAAGATTTCTTTTGTTCTCGCAAAAGATTTTTATTCCAGTTTTTAAAGCCAAAGGATTTACAGAATGATATTTGCCTCTTATCTTTTTTTGTCTGGTAACTTTAGCATCAAGTGGATAATGGTAACGATGATAATCAACTGGACAGAGCCTTATTACCGCCATACTTCCTGCATAAAAATCAGATGCATCCTCAGCAAAGAGTTCATCAAGTGAATACTCCCTTCCCTTCAGCGGAATCACAAGACCTTTATCAATTTTAGGAAGAATACTTATTCTACCATCGCCGGGTGACACAAGGACATCTTTCCCCGCAGAATACGGCCTGGAATCACGTTTCAATTTCCTTGTAAAAAAATCGTTAAAAGAAAGAAAATCCTCAAGATTTCTTTCTGCGTCAGATATATCCATATTTAAATCATCTACAGTTTTTGCGATTTTTTTTATAGAAAACCGACTGTCAAAATATGTTCCAATCAGGCTACTGAAGAGGCTGAATCGGAAAAAAATAGAGGAAAAAAAGCAGGACATATCAGATTGATATGCCCATTTGATGTAGCGTTCATCCATAACAAGTTCTTTTTGCAGTTCTTTTGTCTCTCTGTTGTAGAAAAATATATCATTCATGCTAATTTAAACACCCAAGATTAATTATCAGATTAAATTAAAATTCAAAGAATAAGAATACATGATTGTAGCTTAAAATCCAGATATACCAGGCATAAAAAGAATTTTTTGCTTCTTTTCTGAAACAATTACTGCTACTTTATGGTCATAAGCAAAAAACTAAATTTAAAAAAATGAAAAAGAATACACACAATTTTATCTTATTTATATTATTATTCTCAGTAGCAAATATAATTGCAAGTATCAAAGTAGATTTAGAACCGAATGTCTTATTTAAGGGAGAGAAAGGACAATTAAAAATAATTTCCGATTCAGGACCGGGTGAGATTACAAGTTTACCTAAGATTGCGGGTATTCGCTGGATAGGACAACCTTCCACCAGCCGTTCCATACAAATAATTAATTGGAAAAAGACCTCAAAAGACACAACAACATACTATTTTGTAGCAGAGAAAAAAGGACAGCTTAGAATCCCTTCAATGATAGTCAAAGCAGGTGGAAAGAGATCTAGAACTAGACCTCTTATCCTTACAGTAAAAGAACGTAAATATAAGGGGAACAACGGACAGACATTAACAATGAATGATCTCATTTTTGCAGAACTGGATTTCCCGGGCTATAATAAAAAAACTCCAAAGAAACTCTACCCAGGACAAGAACTTGACCTAAAAATAACAATAAATGTAGCAGAAAAACTTAAGCTTAAGTCTCTAGGATATCCCCACTCAGAACTAAAAAATACTATATTAAAAGACTTTTCCCGCTACAACCACGAAAATAAAAATTTCCTCCGCCCTCAGCAAAAAAGACTCATCAAAAATGGAATTCCATATTCAAGCATAGAATTTAATACCACAATAACACCTCTTTCAGTAGAAAAATTAGCAGGATACTTTATTGTGGAATGTCAATTGTATTCCACTAGTGAAAATAGCAATTCAAGAGGGTCAAGAAATCCCTTCTTTGATGATTTTTTTAATAGACGCCGAACTGTCACAAAAACTGTAAAGATTCCTTTCCCCCCGATTAATGTTTCTAAACTACCTGATTTTCCAAAAACAAGAGACAGTT
Organism: Verrucomicrobiota bacterium; assembly: GCA_034660375.1. Classification (GTDB taxonomy): domain Bacteria; phylum Verrucomicrobiota; class Lentisphaeria; order UBA2565; family JAYEIY01; genus JAYEIY01. The sequence continues at coordinate 1,915 of JAYEIY010000346.1, read as the reverse complement.
TTTTTCTGGGACTTCTGGGAAAATGGGACATAAGTCTTTCTCTTTCTTCATCAAAAGTAAAGGCAGGAGAACCTGTAAGCATGACTTTAAAGGCAAGAGGCAATGGAAATATAGGCTCTCTTACTCCTCCGGAACTTAAATTACCGGGTTTTCGCATATATGAACCGGAAATTTCAAAAAAAGGAAATCATTCAGTTTCTGAAGCAAAAGTCAGCTGGGCAGTTATTCCTCTAGAAGAAAATAGCATTCTCCCATTACTTAAATTTTCATTTTTTAATTCCAAAACAGAGGAATATGTAGAACGCAGATTCAAACTGCCTCTACAAGTTCTTCCAGGAGAAAAAGTAAGCGCAAAAGTTGCCATTACAAATTCCAGAACAAGTACCATTAATAATTCACAGGAAGAAATAAGGTCAAACGATATTCTCTACATCAAAAAAAATATCGGAACAAAAATAAAACTTCCTCTAAATAAAAATATTCCCTTTTGGATTATTCTTTTATCCATAATTTCTCCGGTCTTTTACTTACTCTGCTTTTGGCTACAGGGAAAAAAGAACAAATTAATGACCGACACTAGTTATCGTAGGAAACAAGAAGCTTTGAAAAACAAAAAAACTATAATAAAAAAACTGCGTAAAGCACCAAAAGAAGATATTCCGGACATCATACAAAAAGAACTGGTTCCATGTTTGAATGCTCTACTGGGTTGCCCTCCAGGAACTACATCAACCGCTCTTATGGAAAAAATAGAAAAATTAGACGATTCTATTTTGAAAGAAACCTTGCAACAAACAGAGATGAGCGGATTCTCAGGGACAAAGGATTGTTCTATCAACATAAAAAGTCTAACAAAAAGCATTTCCCGCATCAGCATTCTGTTATTAGGGCTTTTTCTAATGCAGTTTACTATTCCTAATTTAATTGCACAGGAAAAGAAGATTTCTATAATATCTGAAAAGGAACTATTTAAAGAAGCAAATACATTCTATGATAAGGGAAAACTGCAGGAATCATTAAATATATACTTAAAACTCCTGAAAAAAGATAAACATAATCCTTCTTCAAACCTACTCTACAACATAGCAAACTGCAAATACAGACAAAATAACCTCCCTAAAGCCCTTCTCTACTATGAAAAAGCCATGAGATTGAATCCAACAGACACCGATATAAAAGAAAATCTAAATTTCATAAGAAACCAACTTGGTCTCAAGCCGGTTTACCCTGCAAATTCACCGGCTAAACTTCTTAGAAAACTCCGAGATCAACTCCGTCCTGATGCCTGGATAAACATACTTTTACTAATTTGGTCTACATTTTGGATTTATATAGGCATTTTTGTTTTAAAAAATAAAAGAACCGGTTATATTCCGATTACTGTTGTAGTTATCCTTATTGCCACATGTATTATATCATTGATATTTCAAACAACATCGACCTACAGGAAAAATGCTAATGCAGTTATATGTGCAAAAGATACAACAGCATATAGACTCCCCTCTAATAAATCTGCAAAAACTGATTTTGTTTTGTCAACAGGTTTAATAATAGATATTCTTGAAGAAAGAAGTGAATGGACTAGGATAAGGATTGACGAGGCAGAGGGATGGGTTAAAAATGAAAAATTCAAAAAGATATGGTAAATCGTGATCAACAAAAAGAATATAACCTTCAGAAAAACTACGTCTAAGAATCGTCTTGTCCGTTTTTCGAGATTTATCTATTTAAAATTAATGCGCCAACCGGGCGGACCGGACTCCATAGCAGCAGGTATGGCTTTGGGGATATTTCTTTCTCTTGCAATTCCCGCAGGAGGACAAATTATTTGCATAATTATTCTAGCTTTTTTCTTCCGTTTTAATCGTATTATTGCCATTGCAGCAACCTGGCTAACAAATCCCTGGACTATTCC
>JAYEIY010000345.1:0-4247 GCA_034660375.1 Verrucomicrobiota bacterium | reverse complement strand
ATATGCGATGAATGCGGTATTTGAAGCAGTTTTTTCTATATATTCTCCGTTTGGAGTTGAGAGAATTCTTGCGACAGAGTGCATCTCTTTTTTCTGTGGATCAAGAGTTTTTAGGCTTTGAGAAAGGGAATAGAAGAGACCCCAGCTTTGTTTTTCAAATCTACCGGTTCCAGATGAACACAGGGGATATATATAGATATTGGGAGAGGTAAGAGTTTTCAATATATGGGAAAATGGAAGTATTATTTTCATGGATAAGTAATTTACCTGCCACCATGTCTGGGGACCCATAAAGCCAGGAATAGAAATATCCAGTTTATTTTCAAGGTTTCCAGAATAGACTTTGTTGTTATCTACATAGAAAGATAAACGTGGATACTGGCATTCGATTCTTGCTTTAATGGTATCATTTTCAAATACTGTAAAAGGAGATGAGGCAATAATCTTTTTATGTTCTCCATATTTTACTGCATTTTTTGAATTGTTATATCCTGCAACTGCACATCTTATTGTATTGTCTATGTTTCCTATCGATGGAACACCGGAACTTCCAAATACAAAATTTAGATCGCCAATTCTTTTTGCAAGTAGGGAAGGTGTAGCACTATATTCTATCTGAAAGTTTTTGTAGTGAGGAATTTTCCAGTAAAGAACGGTTGGATAAACTACATTTGATTTTAGAACTCCTGCATCTATGATCCAATGTTTTCTTCGTGGAATCCAGAGCTTTTTATGTTTAATCCAATCTTTAAATGGCTGAATAAAATCAGACATTTGTTCTGAACTGGAAAAGTCATAGGTAAATGAAACTTTATATCCCGGCAAAGATTCAATTTTTGCTTTTAGGTCAAGTGGTTTGAGTATTCTTCTGAGCAGGGAATTTTCTATTTTTGTTGTGTTTGTGCCAAAGCAATTTTCTGTGTAAGGCATTAGTTGCTTTAATATTTGATTTAATTTTTCTGGTTCATATAAGTAAGAATTTATGATATATTCTATTTGTTCTTCATATTTCTTGAATATTTTTGTTCTTTTTATTTCGGGGAGTTTTGCAGTTATTTGCATTGCTTGTTTAAAAGAATCAATCAGTTTTTTTGTTTCGGGTAGTTGTGATGCTATTTTTCCAGCTTCAAAAAGTAGGATGGCATGTTGTTCGGGGAGTAGGTTTTCTTTAGAGATTCGATCTTGTGTCTGTTCGAGTTTTTTGGATGTTTTGGAATTTTGTTTCTGAGATTTTTTTTTGTTTTTGGTTGTTACAGCGAGAAAAAAGAGTACAAAAATAATAGCAAAAATCATTCCTATTTTTTTAAGAAAATGAGATTTTTGTTTGGTTGGTTTGTGTGTGGATCTTATTTTATTATGGGGGAGCTTGTGAACTGTTTTTGAGCGTATCTTTGGAGTATATCCCTGTTCAGCGGTAAGTATTCCCGTTTTTATTTTCATCGCTATTTCCAGATCGCGAAGAAGGATAGATGCATGTTGATAGCGGTCTTCAGGTCTTTTTTGCATACATTTTCTGATAATTGCAGCAACAGGTTGTGAAACAGTTGGTGCTTTTTCTCTTATATCAGGGATTGGGGAATTTATATGATGTCTGAGGACGACAGCTACTTCTTTTTGGGGATATGGAGGCTCTTCGGCAAGTAGATAATAAAATGTACATCCCAAAGCATAGATATCTGCACGGCAATCTACTTTCCTTGCGTCCAAAGCCTGTTCCGGTGGCATATAGTGAGGAGTCCCCATTCCAATAGAAGCAGTTGTTATTTCTGCTCCTCCAGTTATATCTGCCAATTCTCTGGCAAGTCCTAAATCTGCCAATTTATAGCGGTTCCCTGATCCAATCATTATATTATCAGGTTTGATGTCTCTATGGATAATATTGTGTTTTTCAGCTTCCATGAGTGCATTGGCTATATCTCTGATAACTCTCATTGCCTTTGCGACTCTTAAAGCTCCATTTGCCTGTATGTATTCTTTGAGATTTCCTCCGTTCATATATTCCATTAGAAGGTAGAGAATATCTTCTTCTTTTCCACAATCCAGAATTCGTACAATATTAGGATGTTCAAGTTTAGCAGTTGTTCTTGCTTCTCTATAAAAACGACGAACAAAATCTTTTTTTATGATCAGGTGTGATGCAAGAATTTTAACAGCAACAGGGATTCTGAGTGTGGTATGTTCTGCAAGATAGACAGATCCTGAGGCACCTTTTCCTACTTTTTTTATTATTTTACATTTTGCAATTAACGGTGGTACGGAATCCGGAGTTTTAACAAGCAATGTATGATCAGAATCTTTGGAATCTTCATGATGTGGAAGAGAGGGGGCTTTTTCAGAATCAAGTCCTGGAATATCACTTATCATATCCTTTTCTGCAATAAGAAACTTATTACCACACTGACACTTGACCTTTTGTCCTATATGAAGACCTTCAAAATCATATTTTTTATTGCATTCTGGACAACTTATTTGCATTTTCTTTCCCGGGAAAATTTAAGTAAATAAAAAAAGAGGAATCAAGTCCCGTAATATAAGGAGATAATTTCCATTTTCAAACCCTCTTTTTAAAGAGAAAAAACGTAGACAGGAGTGCCTACGCGACTTGGTAGGTTAGACATTCTTGTCTGACACTTGTCGCAGGCAGGAATGCCTACGTTACTTTTTATTTTTGTTTTTCTAACGGTATCCAAAATGATGTAGTGTGCATTCCTAGAGGATATACTGGTGTGTTTTTATATCTTTTGTGTTGTGCCACAAGAGAATCACGTGCTATGAGGAATGTATATGGTTGTTGATTATGAAGAAGTTGGTGGAATTGATGGCAGAAGTTAATTCGTTTTTTCAAATCAAATGTGACACGTATTTTTTCTATCAGCTCATCTGCTTTAGTATTTTTAAAAGCTATGTGATTACTTGACCCCTTTATTTTTGCTTGTGATGAATGCCAGATTTGAAATGGATCGGATTCGTATCCCATACTCCAGCCCAGACAACATACATCAAAAGATTTTGTTTTGAGTCTTTCAGTATAGACTGACCACTCTATTGGTCTTATTTGCATCATTATCCCGGCTTTTGCAAAATCTTCTTTAAGGATTGGACATAGGCGTTCCTGTGTGGGGCTGTTGGCAATAGACATAAAAACAAATTCAAATTTTTTGCCGTTTCTTTCAAGAATCCCGTCTCCATCTCTATCTGCCCAGCCAGCTTTTTTCAAAAGTTTTTCAGCTTTTTCAAGACTGTATTCATAGGGTTTTATTGATTTGTCGTAGTATGGACTGTCAACAAAAAAACTTCCTGTAACAATGCGTCCAAGATCAAAATAGACTTCTTTTAGTATTCTTTTTCTATCAACTAGGTGAGTGAGTGCTAAACGAGTTTCTTTATCTTTGAACATTTCTTTTGTCTGGTTATAGCCGATATAGCTGTATCCTCTGCTTGGATATCTGAACTTTTTGATTAAAAATTTATCATTTTCAGTATCAAATTCGGGAATATCTGTTCGTTCTGCCCAGAGTTGGGGGGTCATTCCCATTCTATCGAGTTTTCCTGCGAGTAGAGATTGGAACTGTGTTGTTGGTTGTTTAACTACTTTAAATATTCTTTTCTTTATTGGGGTAGCTATTCCGTATTTTTTTCCCCAGTATTTTTCCCATCTTTCCATAATAATCTGCTGTCCTTTATCCCATTTTACAAATTTATAGGGACCGCATCCTATAATCTTACGATTTATTTGATAGTCATCATTAAAACGTTTTCCGTCAAATGTTCCTTTATAGTAGTAGTAATAATGTTTTGGAATGGGAGATAGTCCTAATGTAATAGATTCCGAGAGAAAATATGGTTTTTCCCAGAAAACTTTAAAGGTATAGTTATCTATTACCTGAATTTTTTTAAGATCTTTGAGGTAGCTTCTTGCTGGAGCACAGTCAACATCCTCATTTTTAACAACATTTATATAAAATTCAAAGTCAGCAGAAGTTACCTCTACATTTTTAAATATTTTATTGGTTTTAGGATGTTTAAAATCATGCCAGAAGATTCCTTTTCTAAGATATATTGTGTAGACAAGTTTATCATCGGATAATTCCCATTTCTCAGCCAGTTTAGGTTCAAAAATCTCGGGTTTAGCCTGATTTCTTTCTGCAATTGAATCGTTTGCCAGATCCCAGAGAGAGCTGACCATTGCTTCATTATTGATAATATAGTTCATATTGGCGGTCTCGCTTATTATCGGTGAAATAATC
>JAYEIY010000344.1:0-4248 GCA_034660375.1 Verrucomicrobiota bacterium | reverse complement strand
AAAAGAACTGCAAAAAGAAATAGACAATGCGCGAAAAGTCTTCGAGCAAATTGAAAAAAACTTTTCGTGCAATGTCTAATTATTTGTTATTTCTATTTTTCACCTTGAACCTGAGATTCTCTGGGATATTATTAAATCAATAAGAGTTTAATATGTCATCTAAAATGAGAGAACTATAATGAGATCATTAGTAGCACAGTCAAAAACAGATCAAGTATTAGACTATCTCAGGGCTGAGATAGAATCGCAGAATCTTAGACCCGGGGATAAGTTAATAGCTATGCGTAAACTGGCAGACAATTTTTCGACGAGTGAACAAGTCATAAAATCTGCATATAATATTATGGAAAAAGAGGGACTTATATTTAGACGTTCCCGGAAAGGTGTTTTTGTTAATAAAAGACCAAGTTTGGCACATATAAAAGAAGTTTATATTCTTGGGATCAGTTTTAAGGAAACGAATGAATATTTTCAGAAAATTCTAAATATTATTAATCCACCATTTCTAAAAAGTGATTTTTCTTATACACTTCGGACTTATTCCCCTGAAATACCGACGGAAAAGATTTTGAAGATTGAGGTAGATAAGATTAATAATATGAGTGAAATAGACTGCGTTTTGATAAATGCAGTACCATTAAAGAGGAGAGACGTACTTAAATGTTCACTAATAAACAAACCTGTTATATTTTTGGGCGACTTCAGCAGAGACATTCAGGATCTTAAATATAATCAGGTAACAGGTGATAATGCCTATATTGCAAAACAGCAGATTCAATACCTTTATGACAATAAATGTGACAGCATTACTTTATTTTCAGGTTCATTGAAACATTTCTTTTATAATGACTTTTATGAAGGTGTAGTTGAGAAGACAAAAGAACTGGGTTTAAAATTCAATATTGTCGAATTTCCAGAAGGCATATCAAGTAAATCTGATTCTTTACAACAGCTGAAGTGTGAAGAACTTTTAGAAAATTTTCTTCAAAAAAAGAAAATTTGTCAAGGAAGTATTATTAATGGACTAGATAGAAAATTAATTCAGGATGCTTTACAGGCTGATCAAAATGTTTCTTTTCAAAAGATATTGTTTGCTCCTATTGCAAATATCAATTATTCACAACTATGCAAAGCGATTATCAATAGGATTGATGAACTTTTGCTTGATCCAGACGATACAAAAAAAATAAGAACAAAGCTACCGATAACATTGAGATAAAATTCACGAAAAAAGGAGGAACTATATAATGTATATTACAAGAAAAAAATGCTTCACTTTAATCGAACTTCTCGTTGTCATAGCAATTATTGGGATTCTGGCAAGCATGCTTTTGCCAGCACTGCAAAAAGCAAAAGAACAAGGCAACAAAATTGTTTGTACAGGAAATTTAAAACAACTTGGATTTGCTAACTTACTCTATGCCGAGGATTATGACGGTGTTTTGATTTCCGGCTACTTTCCTACCTATATAGGTCCGTATGTTGGTTTGAAAAATACAAGTGATTATACTTATGGTACTTATTATTGCCCATCACAAGACAAGGATACTTGTTACTCTTGGGGAAATGCTTCTGATCCGTATTCAATAAAAGGTTCTTATGGATACAATTATGAATATTTGTGTGATAAAAGTATCGCCGGAAATTGTCAAGGTCCACAAAGACTGGGGTCGCTAAAAGCACCCACACACTTACTTATGTGGGCGGACAGTTGGGTGACAGCTACGCCTGCTGATAGTTATGTTCTAATTTCTCGCAACTCTAGCATGGCGAGAACTGTTTCACTTCGCCACAATTTAGGCAGCAATGCAGTGTTTGCTGACGGGAGTGTTCATTGGTACAAGCAAACAGAAATTACTCGCCCTAGTTGGGACGGCACCATAGCAAGAAAATACTGGGGATACCTAGAGGTGGAATAGTAATGGATAGTTTTCATCTTTCAATTTATAGATCTTATTAAAGAAATTTAAAAATATAAAACAAAAAGGAAATCAAATGCAAAAAGAAAGTAAAACAGTAATGAATAAGTGTTCGCAAAGTAGTTTGGGGATGAGGCAATTTATCATTCTATCTTTAGTGTTCTTAGCTTTTTTATTGGTTTTATGCTCTTGTACTAAAAAACCATTTTTAAAAACAAAAGAAGTTGTCTCTTTGCCACCCAAAAAAGCAGTGGCGACAACATTAAATAATCCATCATGTTCAAAAATCGAAGATCTATTCTGTTCTAGAAATACCAACTGGAAAACGTCTTGGACAATCCCGGAAGCAAAATTTATAGAAGAAAATAATCATTTAGGTTATGAATTTGTATGTGATTTTTCGAAGGTAAAAGAACGTTGTGTTTGGGATGCTGGGAATCTCAATATTGATCTTTCAGAAAAAAGTTTTATCTCCTTTGATGCGGATGTAAGTGTACCTAGTGCCATTAGAATTTTCACCTTTTATCTACGCTTTGGTGAAAAGTGGATATATCCGCCTATAAAACTAATTGAAGGACATCAAAAAGTTATTATAGATCTTAATACCGAAAAATTTAGAGAGTTAAAAAAATCTCCCGTTACAACTATAAGGATTAGTCCTTGGAAAGCGAACAATAATAGTGCGAAAATAGTTATTTCTAATGTAAATAGCGGTTCAGGAAAAGTTCTTGCCGTTCCAAATAAAGTTTGGTATAAAAAAGAAGAAAAAATTATATCAGCTAAAGATTTTGATTTAAGTCTAATTAAAAATTTAGAATTTAAAAATTATTCCACAAGTAACCATTTATTTCTAATAGGTAAACCCGCGAAAATAAAAATACACAAAGGATTTTTGAATGTTCCAAAAGACCTTTCAATAGAGTGTGAGGATTACGATATTGACAAAAACCTCAAAGATTTAATAAAAAAATATGCCAGCAGTAGTTCAGGAGCCGGCAAGATAAAGGTGAATTGTAAAATTGATCCAGATTTATCTATACCGGGAAAGGTATCCGATGAAAATGTCAAAAGATTTAAGTCGAAAGAAGCATACTATTTAAACATAAACTCAAAAAGCATAACTTTAACAGGTAAAAGCCATTTTGGAATTCTGAGAGGTTTGGCATCTATTGCATTAATTGGGTCATCACAAAAAAGTAAAAAAGAGCAAATAATTAATTGTGCTGAAATCTGGGAAGCACCAAGTGTCAAAGTGCGCATGTATGAGGGAGCTGCCAATTTACCTATGCCAAAGAGAAGAGAAATTGTTGATATGCTTTATTTACTTAGATACAACACACATGTAATGCAACTACTTGGCTACGTCGGTGAAGGAAGAACCACTTTCCCTTTTGATTCTCTTCCTGATGATTTACGTCCAAATAGTACAAAGAAAGAGTGGAAGGAGTTGATGAAATACTATAAAAGCAGGGGAATAGAATTTATCCCTAAAACATTTACTTTTTCACGAGCCGGAATTCTTTTATCACGTCCTGAATATAAACATCTTGCTGAGACTGACGGGCTTAATAACGCCAATCACAAAGAAGATAAAAATAATAAAAACTTTTGTTCATCTAATCCTAAATCTTATGAATTAATATTTGGATTACTAACTGAACTTATTGATACGCTAAATCCAAAAACAATTCATGTAGGACTTGATGAAGTATCGATGGGAAACACAACATGCAAAACTCATTGTCCTCCATCAAAAAAGAAGTCAGACTGGTTGAAAGATGTTGTATTAAAAACTCATGCATTTTTAAAATCAAAAGATGTTTCAATGCTAATGTACGGTGATATGCTAGATCCTTATCATCATGGTGGTCAGATCGGAATAAATGACTGGAAATTTGCAAACAATCTACCAAAAGATATTATTATTGGAGACTGGAAATATGATATATCAGATCAATATCCATCCATTTCAAAATTTACCAAACTGGGGTTCAGAACACTTGGTTTACCATGGGATCAAATGGGAAATTGGTTTGGAATTATATCACAACTCATAAAGGATGATGCTTATGGCTTATGTGGCACGTCTTGGGGAGCCATTCATCCATCTAGAGTCTACAATTCACGTGCAAGTACAATATCTCTTGGAGCAAGTCTTTGCTGGTCTCCTCTTCTAAAAAATATGGGGGATGTCCCTGTTCAACCTGTAAGTAAAATATATAAACAACTATGCTACCCAAACAAGATGGGATTGCCCTACGCAAAAAAGATTGAGCACATTACATTGAAAAAGAGTATATTGACTGATGAAAAACTGGCAGAGGCAATT
>JAYEIY010000343.1:0-4312 GCA_034660375.1 Verrucomicrobiota bacterium | reverse complement strand
CGACCATGGTGGAATCATTTTTATAGATCTTCGTGATCATTATGGAATTTCACAGGTTGTAATACACCCGCAAAAAGATTTCTATAAGGCCATCGAGCATTGGCGAAAAGAATCTGTCATTTGTTTTACGGGAACTCTTGTTAAACGCACTGAAGAAACTGTAAATACCAGAATAGCTACTGGTAAAGTAGAGTTGGAAGCAGAGCAAATGACCATTCTTTCTGACAGTAAAATCCTCCCATTTCAGATTTCTGTTCAAGAAGAATGCCCAGAGACAACACGACTTAAGTATCGCTTTCTTGACCTACGTAGAAAAAAACTCCATGAAAGAATAATTCGTCGCTCACAGATTATTACAGAAATGAGAAAAATTCTTGTGAACAATGGCTTTAATGAATTTCAAACACCTATTTTGACTGCCAGTTCGCCCGAAGGTGCAAGAGACTATCTTGTCCCAAGTAGAGTTCATCCCGGAAAATTCTATGCATTACCCCAGGCCCCCCAGCAATTCAAACAACTCTTGATGGTATCCGGGTTTGATAAATATTTTCAGATTGCGCCATGTTTCAGGGATGAAGATGCTCGTGCGGACAGATCCCCAGGAGAGTTTTATCAACTTGATTTGGAGATGTCATTTGTTACTCAGGAAGAAATCTTTCAGGTCGTAGAAGAAACCCTTATTCCCATTTTTAAGAAATTTTCCAGTGGTGCTGATGTAGATGAATTAGTTTGCCGTATTCCTTACAAAGAAGCTATGGAAAAATATGGTTGTGATAAGCCGGATTTGAGAAATCCGCTGACAATGATTGATGTAACTGATGTTTTTGCAGCGAGCGAGTTCCGTGCATTTGCAAATGTAGCAAAAAAGAAAAACGGGGCAGTAAAAGCTATTGCCGCGAAAGGTATTGCCGATCAACCAAAAAGTTTTTATGAGAGCATGATTACCTACGCACAATCTGTCGGAGCTAAAGGACTTGGTTATATTATCTGGAAAAATGGTGAAGCAAAAAGCCCCATTGCAAATTATCTGACAGATGAGCAGATAAAAGAATTGGCAAAAGCCGGTGGAGTCAAAGATGGCGATGTAATGTTCTTTATTGCAGACAAAAAGAACAAAGCCCTCGAAATAGGCTCGCAGGTTATTCCAGAACTGGGAAAACGTTTGGAACTGATTGATAAAAAAAGTTTTAAGTTTTGCTGGATTGTTGATTATCCGATGTTTGAATATGATCCTGCAGAAAAGAAAATTGGTTTCAGCCATAATCCATTTTCTATGCCACAAGGCGAGATGGAAGCACTCAAACACAAAGATCCACTTGATGTCTTGGCTTATCAGTATGACCTCGTTTGCAATGGTGTCGAACTCTCTAGTGGCGCAATACGAAACCATAAACCTGAAATCATGTACAAGGCATTTAATATCGCCGGATACTCAAAAAAGACAGTAAATGAAGAGTTTAGCGGTATGATAAATGCTTTTAAATTCGGTGCTCCCCCACACGGTGGAATTGCCCCTGGAGTAGATCGAATTGTTATGCTCCTTACCGAAGTAAGTAATATTCGGGAAATTATAGCATTTCCTTTCAATCAGCAGGCACAGGATCTGATGATGAATGCACCAGCAAATGTCTCAAATGAACAACTAAAAGAACTTTCTATTGAAATAAAACTTCCCGAAGAAGACGAAGAGATATAATTATGCCTGAAAAAACAAGTGTTAAAGAAATTGCCGCATTGGCAAGAATAAGCCTCTCACCACAAGAAGAAAAAGTTCTTCAGAAAGACATGGACTCCATTGTTGAATACGTAGAATTATTATCCGAATTGGACCTTGAGGGGATTGAACCTACAATGCACGCAATGCCACTTCAGAATGTCACAAGAGAAGATAAAGTTGTCAATAAAAACCAAAAAGATGCAATCTGGAATAATACTCCGCAAATGGAAAATGATCTAATTACTGTGCCCCCCGTTATTGGAGAGGCAACCTAATTATTTTATGATTTTATGATTTGATGATTTGATGATTTGATGATTTGAGGATTTGATGATTTGATGATATTAGAACTTAATTCCTTTATTGTAATATTCGTTTTTTTTGAGAAAAGCTTATGATTAAAAACTATCATTTAGTAAAAAACTGGAAAAAAAGTAGTCGGTTGAGTATTTTAAAAATACTACATTTGCAGAACGCTTTCATCGACTAGGTGAAATGTATGATTTTGCGCTTGCTTTTCGGAAAAAAGAACAAACACATGAGCTAATGACAGAACATATGAAAATGCTCATTCGTAGATGTGATTTATTCAAACAATACTGGATAGCAAAAAATGCAGAGAAACACCCTTGATATAACACTAATAAAGATAGCAAAAATATACTTACAAATCAGGATAAACGAAGAAAAATTAATATGAATTATTTACCGGAAAAAAAATATACTTTGAAAGAATTGGCGGAAGAGTTATCTACGGGGAAACTCTCTTCTGTTGAATTGTGTGAACGTTGTTTAAACAGAGTTGACGAAATTGATGATAAACTTAATGCATTCCTTGATATAGACAAAAAAAAGATTCTACTTGTTGCAAAGGCATCTGATAAAAGGCGGGCATCAAATTCACTTTTGAGCCTTTACGATGGTATTCCTGTTGCGATAAAAGCAAATATGTCTGTAAAAGAAGAGAGTTGCAACTGTGGTTCACAGATTCTAGAGGGTTACACGGCATCCTATGACGCGGGTGTTATTAAAAAACTGAAAAATGCAGGAATGATTCCTTTTGGAAGAACTAATATGGATGAATTTGGAATGGGATCTTCTTCTGAAAACAGTTCCTTTGGCAATACCCTTAATCCACATCACTCTGACCATGTGCCTGGAGGATCTAGCAGTGGTTCCGCTGCTGCAGTTGCATCTGCAGAAGTGCCTGTTGCTTTGGGATCTGATACTGGTGGTTCTGTGAGACAACCAGCTTCCTTTTGCGGAATAGTAGGCTTTAAACCGACATACGGGCGTGTATCACGTTCAGGACTAGTTGCATTTGCATCCTCCCTAGATCAAATAGGTCCTCTAACCAATAATGTTGAGGATGCTGCAATAATGCTCGATATTATCGGGGGACACGACTCAGATGATTCAACCTCTCTACCCCTCGAATGCTGCGATTTTGCCGATTCTCTCAAAAATACTCCGAATCCCAAAACTCTACGAATAGGTATTCCCCATGAATACATGCATAAAAATGGACTTGATGACGAAATTTATGAAAAAACAATGCAACTCGTTAATAAACTCAGAGATGCTGGAGCACAAATCGTTAATGTATCTCTCCCTCACACAAAGTACTCTGTCGCAACATACTATGTAATTGCAACAGCGGAAGCGAGTGCCAATCTACAAAGGTTTGACGGAATTCGCTATGGAGCAAGAGATATGAATTGTGAAGATTTGCTTGAAACTTATATGTCAACTCGCGAAAAAGGATTTGGAGAAGAGGTAAAAAGAAGAATTATTCTTGGAACATTTGTTTTAAGCAGTGGTTATTATGATGCCTACTACCTAAGAGCACAAAAAGTAAGAACTCTTATTAAAAATGATTTTAAAAAAATATTTGAAAAATGTGATGTAATCCTTTCTCCTGTTTCTCCTTCTGTGGCATGGAAATTTGGAGACAAAACAGCAGATCCACTGCAGATGTATCTGTCTGATATATTTATCCTTTCTTCAAATCTCGCAGGAAATTGTGCTATATCTATCCCGAATGGAAAAAATACAGCAGGAATGCCAATTGGACTACAATTAACAGGCCCTGAACTGGGAGAAAAAGAACTGTTGCAGGTAGCATATTTGTTGGAAAAAAAATTAAAGAACAGGTAATTATGAAATATAAAATGGTCATAGGTATTGAAATCCATGTTCAGGTAAAAACAAAAAGCAAAATGTTTTGTGCCTGTCCAAATGAATTCGGAGCAGACCCTAATACTAATATATGTCCCGTATGTATGGGATATCCAGGAGTTTTGCCCGTTGTAAATGCGAACGTTATAGAAAAAGCTGTCGTTGCGGGTATGATGTGTAACTGCTCTATTCAAAAATTTAATAAATTTGATAGAAAAAATTATTTTTACCCAGATCAGACAAAAAATTATCAAATATCTCAATTTGATCTACCCATTTGTCTTGGTGGTTATCTAGACGTAGAAGGAACTGGCTTTTCTGGAAACCCTCTCCCACCAAAAAGAATTGGAATAACCAGGATTCATATGGAGGAAGATCCTGCAAAACTTACACATTTTAACGACTCCACCGGTGTCG
>JAYEIY010000342.1:0-18997 GCA_034660375.1 Verrucomicrobiota bacterium | reverse complement strand
AAAACTGGTTTTTTTGTTTTCTTGGAGAGATGTTCAAGGCTTGAGGTTAAAGCATTTTTGGCTCCATATTTATGGAAAAATTCAAAAAACTCATCTTTGATATTATTATCTTTCAATGTTTCGGCAGCCTCTGAACCCAATTCAGACAAAATTGCCTGTATCCCTTCATTTACATTGTGTCTTGCAGCTTGTGCTGATTCAACATTCAAATAAATAGCAACATAATCATCTCTTTCATTCAAATATTTCTGTAATGCCAGCATGCAGGATGTTTTTCCACTTTGTCTCGGGGCATGTAGCAAGAAGTATTTTTCCTGATTTATAAGCATTAATATATCTGCCAAGTCCCATCGGTGAAGAGGATCCAATTTATAGTGAATTTTTTTATTCACCGGTCCTGCTGTATTAAAAAATCTATCCACTTTTATCATATATTTTACCTTATTTTTATTACTCCAGGATAAATGGGGTTTCTTCGTCAATGAGTTTTCTTGCTTTTTTGGATTGTCCGAAACCAGTGGCTTTGGGTTTTATTTTTTTATCTATCTCTTTTTTCTTTGTAGGTTTCGTTTTCTTTTTAGGATTTTTTTTAATAGGCTTGGGTTCATCTTTTTTAATGCTTTTTTCAACTTCTTTTTCAGGTTTGGGTTGTTTTTCCTGTTCAGTTTTCTCTTTTTCTTCTTTTTGCTGGCTTTTTTCTTCAAGGAGATCAGGGATATTAATTTCAGGAGGCATTGGATTGTCAAGAACGAACTGTTTTGCGTCTCTGATTATTTTTGCAATCTTTTCCTTTGTCTCGTTTGCGGATTGTTCGATCAACAACTCTCCATTCATAGGGATTTCATCTTTAATAACATGCGATTTAAATTGTTCTTTGTTTGTTGAGTCTTCATTACTTTTAGGATTTTCTGTTCCTCTTGCAATGAGGTTATATCTTTCCAGAGGTTTATCTGTTATTTTAAATCCTCCGGCTGTTTTTGAGCGCATATCAAGTTGATCAAAAATAATATCACAGGATTGTTCTTTATAGCGTGGATTATGCACATATTCACATTTAACAACAACACCATAAGTCGTATAGATTCGTTCTATTCTACAATTTTTAGGAAGAGTTTTATATTCTTTGTCCATGATAAAGCTATCCATTCGAAAGCGTTTTGCATAAATATTTCCATTCTTTTTATTTTTATAGATGATAGAATAAACTTGATCTTTGTTGGATTTATAGATTTCCATACCCTGACCTATATATAATTTATCCGGAATTGGAATAACTTTTGCTTTTCCTGATTTTCTTGAAAAGAGAACAAGTCTATCAAATTCAGTACATGCGAGCCAATCATCAGTTTTAACAGAACTGCCTACAAAACCATTTAATCTATCGTAGCCTACTTTTATATTTTTAAGTGCTACTTTTTTCATATCGACTTCATGGAAATTTGCTATTTTAGTGCGTCTTGGATATTGGTCACCATATTTTGCCAGTAAATTTTCTATAAACTTGATAGCATATCTTTTCAGGTTTTGCAGGTGTGAACGAATCTTCCTAATATCATCAAGGAGTTGTAACCTATCTTTTTTACTTTTCTCAATATCGAATTGAGAAATTCTTTTGATTACTATGCGTAAAAGCTTTTCAATATCTTCATCAGTTATTTCGTGAACAATAAATTTCATAAATGGGTCAAATCCAGTTCGGACAGCAAGCATTATTTCTTTTTCAGTTTTACATTTTTCAATCCGTTTATAGATTCTATTTTCAATAAAAATCTGTTCAAGATTCTTAAAATGAAGCAAGTTTTCAAGATGTTGTAGATTCAATTCAAGTTCTCTACGTAAATCAACAACCAATTTTACCGTATTATATCGCAAAACATCTGACACATTTGTCTCAAAAGGCTTTTCATCTTTTATTACAATAAGGTTAGGCGAAATAGAGACTTCGCATTTTGTATAACCATATAACGCATGTATCGCCTTATCCGCATTTACTCCACGCTGCAAAATAACTTCAATTTCTACGTTCTCTGCAGTATAATCATCAATAGAATTTATTTTGAGTTTTTTCTTTTTTGCAGCTTCTTCGATGGAGTGAATTACCTGCTCTGTTGTTGTCGTCGGTGGAACGGAACGGATATAAAGAGTCTTGGTAGACTTCTTTGATTTTTCTATTTTTGCACGCAGTTTGAGTTTTCCGTTTCCGTCTTCATAATTATCAATCTCCATCAAAGCCCCATGTGTAAAATCAGGATATAAAATAAAGGGTTCATTGCGAAGAATGGCAATCTGGGCATTCAGAAGTTCGCAGAAATTATGAGGCATTATCTTGGTAGCCATCCCAACTGCAATCCCATCTGCTCCCTGCATGAGTAAAGCAGGAACTTTTGCAGGAAGGGTAACGGGTTCCTTGTTGCGTCCGTCATAAGAGTCAATATATTCAGTCAACTCTTTATTAAAAAGCGTTTCTCGGGCCATGGGAGACAATCTACATTCAATATATCTTGCCGCAGATGCCACATCTCCAGTTAATATATTTCCAAAATTCCCCTGTTTTTCTATGAAAAAATCCTTGTTTGCAAGAACAACCAGAGCATCCCCGATAGACTTGTCTCCATGAGGATGAAACTGCATTGTGTGTCCAATTACATTTGCAACTTTATGAAACTTACCATCATCCATCTGTTTGAGAGAGTATAGTATCCGGCGCTGAACAGGTTTCATACCATCATCAATATGGGGAATTGCACGATCCTTAATGACATAAGAGGCATATTCAATAAAATTTTGTGCCATAAATCTGTTTAGATCAGAGTTATCATCTTCTCCTCTGTCAACAGAAACAGGCTGTTCTTCCACAATACCTTTCTCTTCAAAAAATTCCTGAATATCCGTATTTTCTTCTGTCTTTTCTATTTCCGTCATTTTTTCCCTGAATTTTTACCGTTTTTTTCTAAGCTACTTTTTTATATAAAACCAAATTACTGGTATTACTTTACTGCTTTTTATTATTTTTTAAATAGGAATTTTCAGAATTATTTTGACATTAAGAATAAGGAAAGATGCTAACCTCCAGAGCTTTTATATAAAAAAAGGGAAACTAAGTTACTCGTAAACGATGAGCTCTGGTATTCATTTTTAATAAAGTTCAAAATCTCTGATTAAAGAGTTACTACTATAATTTTGAGGAAGCACAAAAAAAGGGTCGATACCATGGCATCGACCCTTTAAAATAAGATACAAAAATTTTTTAATCTATTCCTTCAATCTTAAAATTATCTTTTAAGTTGATGAATTTTTCAACTACTTTTCCGGAAAGGCTACTCTCCGGCAATTTTTTTGTCCTTGTTAGGAATGTCCAATATAACAAGACACGTTTTTCTGCACTTTGTTGTCTTGTCAGGGTAGCTTTTGGTTTTGCCATTTGTTTTATATCAGCAGTTAATTTATCAATTGCATCTGCCATCTTTTCATTCATGAAATCGTCTAAATTTTCCTGAAGTGTAAGAAGCAATACATCTGCGACAAGGTGTTCATCTTTTTCTCCACCTTTCAAACCTTTTAGTTTTTTACTTATAATGGGAGCCTGGTCTGCAAGAACTGCGGTAAATTCAGGGAGCATTTCTTCTGTTACAGTTGCCGCAATATTATCTGTAAGCCCTTCAATGGCTTTTTTAACCTGTTCTTCTAATGCAGGAACCGCATCATGGGACTGTTTTATCAAAAAGTTGATTCCTTCAGGAATTTGCTTTTTTATTTGTTCGGTTAGTGCTTCTCTTTGCTGTGGAAGTGCGCTCTCAATTCTACTTACAACCAAAGCAGAAAGATTTTCCGGAGTAGCCATTTTGGATATTTTATTCATTACAACAGTTGTATAAATTGCAACAAAAAGAACAAGTATCCCATAAATCAACCAATTTATTGTTACACTGCGTTGGAGCGTTTGCTGTTGTCCTGTTACTTCATTTTTTAGAGCTTCAAGTTGTTTTTCAATATTGTTATCCATAATTATCAGGTATCCTTATTTTGTTTTATAAAGTTTAAAGAAAAATTTATTTATTTTTTTACAAGCTCTTTACCTTTTGCAGGATTAAGGCTATAAATAGCAACCTCCAAGAGTGCTTCAATTAAGCCACTTTCAGCTTCAGCTGATAACTCTTTTTCAGAAAAATCTTCTGTTCCCTGAAGTTTGTTCAAGGATTCCTGCAAAACTGTTACGGAAGAAGACAACCCTGCCATTTTTTCTTCAATCATATCAGTCACTTTTTCTTTAAAATATGGAGTTGATGCCTTGACTTGGCGTTCAAATTCATCTGAGTCTATAAATTCAGAGTATGCTTTTTTGAGTTCTGCATCTCCAGATTCAAGTTCAGTTGCTATTTTTCCAATCAGGTTTTTAATCATGACATCTTCTGTATGTTTAATAAGACGATCAGATATACCTTCAAGATCTTCTTTAAAAACAGGAATTTCATTTTGTATTCCTTCTGCAAGTTGTTTTTTTGCATAGGGAAGGACTTGTTCTTTAAGATCCGCAACAAACTTTTGTACTTCAGGTTTGACAGCTTCACGTGAATCGGCAAGAATTTCTTTTAGCAATATCTCTCTATCATAATTCTTTGCCAGTTTGTATCCACGTCCGACAAAAATAATGATAAACACCAAAATTATCAGCAATCCCCATCGGGCGACTGAGGCTTGCTTCTTGCGGAGGGACTCAATTTGCTGAACCTGAGTCTTTAATTCCTCCAGTTGCAAGACCAGCTTCTCTTGACTTTCCGTTTTTTTTCCTTTTTCTTTTTTTGCCATGTTTATCTCCCTGTTTATTTTTGATTAAAAATAATATTGGATTTGACACACATATAATGTGGTATATGTGTTCCTAATTGATTATAGACGTCAGTGAGGTAAATGTCAATGATTTTTGCAAAAAAAAAACTAAAAAAACTAAAAAAACTAAAAAAACTAAAAAAACTAAAAAAACTAAAAACATATAAATAAGAACATTGAAAATTCTTTTGAATATTGTTTTCATTGAACTATAATAAACCTGCCATATAACTTAATCTACACCCTAAATCTATGAAAAAATTATTAATAATAAATATTGCAGCTCTTGGTCATAATATATCTTCTCTTATGAAAGAAAAGGGCTATAATGCCTCCTGGACAGGATTGCTGAAAGGAAAGGTCAATTCTGTTTTTCCAGCTGTAACTTGTTCTGTACAAGCAAGTTTTAAAACTGCTTCAACTCCTGATGTACATGGAATGACATTTAACGGTTTTTTTGACCAAAAACTCTGTAAACCACTTTTTTGGGAGCAGAGTTCTAAACTTTTGGATATTTCTCCATTCTGGAATGAAAAAGAATTTCAAAATATAGAAACTGCAAGTCTTTTCTGGCAACAAAGCCTTGATTCACAAACAGATATAATCTTAAGCCCTGCTCCAATTCATAAGCATCACGGAGGCATGATACAGGATTGTTATAGTCGTCCCGCAGATCTCTATAATTCTATTTGCGAAAAGATCGGATCATTTAATCTTATGAATTATTGGGGACCGTTTGCCGGGATAAAGTCTTCGCAATGGATCTCTGAAGCAACAATATTTACTATGAAAAATTTAGCTCCGGATCTTGTTCTTACGTATCTGCCACATCTGGATTATATTCTACAGAAGGAAGGACTTGATGCTTTAAATAGTGAAAAGGCTTTTAATCAATTAGGATCGATTCTTGATGTATTAATACACCATGCATCACAAATGGGCTATCATGTAATCTTTTTTGGAGATTATGCTATGCAAAATGTAGATTCTGTTGTATATCCAAACAAAATTCTCAAGGAGAATGGGCTTTTCAAATGTCGCGAAATTAAGAATATGCTATATCCTGATTATTATGCAACTAAGGCAATAGCAGTAACGGATCATCAAATCGCACATATAATGATATCTGACAAAAAGAGCAAAGAGTTCGTAAAATCCTTATTTGATCAAACCAAGGGGATACAGGATGTACTTGACACAGAGCAACAGAAAGCGATGAATATTTTTCATGAAAATTCGGGTGATTTAATTCTTTTAGCTGAACCGAATGCCTGGTTTTCCTATAAATGGTGGGATAAAAAGAAGAATGCACCAGATTATGCATCTCATGTAGATATACATAACAAACCGGGCTTTGACCCATGTGAACTCTTTATGGAATGGCCTAATCCATTTAAAGTTTCTTCTGATGATACTAGAATAAAGGGTTCTCACGGAATATGTTCAAAAGAAACATCCGTTATATGGGGAACCGATATTGAAATTGAGACTCAACCAAAAACAATTATAGAAATTGCAGAAATTGCAAAAAACTTTTTAAGGAAACACAACAAATAATGCATCAACAACTGGACATAAAATTGTCATATAAGGTCTTTTTTGAAACAGATATTTTTTCGTTACCACAAAAAGATTTCTGGAAAGCAATACTCCCCGAAAATTTAAGAACAAATACCGTGGTGTTCATTGATTCTGGAGTAACAGATGCCTTCCCCTTTATTGCAGAAAAAATACATAAATGGTCTGCTGAAAATTTAAATTCTCTTTCATTTCCCTACATCTTAAAAGGTGGAGAAGAAGTAAAAAATGATTTTAAGATTATAGAAACAATAGGAAAAATTGCTATAGAAAATAGTATATGCCGCCATTCTTACTTTATTATTATAGGAGGTGGAGCATTTCTTGATGCAGTCTGTTTTGCCGCATCAATAATTCATAGAGGAATTCGTCAAATCCGCATCCCCACAACAGTTCTCGCACAAAATGATTCGGGACTCGGTGTAAAAAATGCAATTAATTACTTCGATATTAAAAATTTTTTCGGGACATTTTATCCTCCTTATGCAGTCGTAAATGATAAATCTTTTCTTACAGGTCTTCAGATGCGTGATTGGATATCCGGAATTGCAGAAGCCTTTAAGGTTGCTATAATAAAAGATAAAACTTTTCTCTATTTTTTGGTAAAAAGCGGAGATGCTATTTTAAAACGCGATTTAAATGTCATGGAAAAGATTGTGAGGAGATGTGCGGAACTTCATCTCAACCATATTGCTAGTGCAGGTGATCCTTTTGAAACAGGTTCTTCACGACCTCTTGATTTTGGTCACTGGGTAGCGCATAAGCTTGAAACCATGAGTAACGGACAACTTAGACATGGAGAAGCTGTAGCAATAGGAATGACTATTGATTTGTTCTCTGCGCACAAGATGGGATTAATAAGTTCTGAAGAACTTCATCTTGTTCTTAACGCAATGCAGTCAAACGGACTCAAATTATGGTCTGATTTACTTTTAAAAAAGGATAATAATGGGAACTATATTTTCATTGAAGGGCTGGCAGAATTCAGGGAGCATATTGGTGGGGAATTAACCCTAATAATGCCAAATGGATTAGGAAAAATGAAAAATATCCACAAAATGCCAAAAAAATTAATAGAAGAATCCATACAGCAAATGCAGCAACTATAATACGGAATTACACATGACTGAAGCATTGATAAATTATCTAAATAAATTAAAAGAAACAGGAAAAAAAGAGGTTTATATCTCTCCTGAAACAAGACAGATAATCAAAAAACAAAATATAATAGAACAATCAAAACCGATCCAAACATACGATAAACCACTTCAAAAAAACAAAACTGCTGAAACCCAAATTGCGGAGTCCGCAAATACAAAAGAAGAAATACCATCCCACACGCCTCTTCCCTCAACTCCCAATGTTTCCCCTGATCCTACCATCCCTTTAGAAAATATTGAAAAAATGGATTTGAAAGAACTCATGAATACAGTAAAAAATTGTCAAAGATGTTCACTTTGCAAGACAAGAATACAAACAGTATTTGGAGCAGGTGATCAGAATGCCGAGCTTATGTTTATAGGAGAGGGACCCGGAGAGTCCGAAGATCAGCAGGGAGTTCCATTCGTTGGAAGGTCGGGAGATCTTCTTACAAAAATGATTGGTGCGATGCAACTTACCCGTGAAACGGTCTATATTGCAAATATTGTAAAATGCAGACCACCTGAAAATCGAAATCCTCTTCCCCAGGAAGAAAATGCCTGTATTCCATACCTTTTAAGACAAATAGAACTTATCAAGCCAAAAGTCCTTGTTCTTCTCGGAGCAGTCCCTCTTAAAGTTCTTTTAAACGTTTCTGGAGTTGGCAATGGGATTAATGCTCTTCACGGGAAATGGTATAAATTTAAGGGAATAGATTGCCTGCCTACCTTTCATCCGGCTTATCTTTTACGAGCACAAACAAAAAGAAAAGATGCGTGGGAAGATTTAAAAAAAGTTATGCTTAAAATTGGAAAGGATCCAAAAAATACAAAAAGCCAGAAATAAAGGAATTCTAAATGATAAAAAAAATAAATGTATCCATTATTGGCGCCAGCGGATATTCTGGCGAAGAGTTAATTCGTCTTATGCTGCGCCATCCGTCAATAAATATTAATTGTATTACTTCCAGAAAATATGCTGGACAGCAGATTAGAAACGTATTTCCGCGTTTTGCTGAAGTAGATATGCTATTTTCAAAACCGGATGTAGAGGAGATATCAAAATCTTCAGATGTAGTTTTTCTTGCTTTGCCTCATGGATTGGCAAGTGAATATGCGATTCCATTACTCAAAAATAACTTGAAGATTTTTGATCTTAGCGCAGATTTTAGGATTGCAGACTCCGCAATGTATGAGAAATATTACAAAGTCCCGCATCCTGCACCGGAATTATTGAAAAATGCAGTTTACGGTTCTCCCGAACGAAGTAAAGATGAGATTCGTAGTGCATCGCTTATTGCATGTCCCGGTTGTTATCCTACGAGTGCAGTTCTTCCACTTGTTCCCTTGTTAAAAAATGGATTGGTGGATTTATCTGCAAGCATTACCATAAATAGTTTGAGTGGGGTCAGTGGAGCTGGAAGAAAGGTTGCTCTTCCATTTATTTTCCCAGAATGCAATGAAAGTGTCAAAGCATACGCAGTTACAGGGCATCGGCATATTCCGGAAATAGAGCAGGAACTCTCAAAGGCAGGAAAAAAATCTCTCAAAGTGCGCTTTATTCCCCATTTGATTCCTGTTAACAGAGGAATACAAACAACAATTGCTGTAACTGCGGCTAAGAATATTTCTGAAAAAAATATTTTTGATGCCCTCTCTTTAGAGTATGAAAACGAACCATTTGTTCGTATTCTTCCGCTAGGAAAAACGGCAGATACAAAAGATGTTACATATACAAATTTTTGTGAAATATCCTGTGCTTATGATACACATACAGAAACAATAATTCTGAATTCTGCGATAGATAACCTTACCAAGGGTGCTGCTGGTCAAGCAATACAATCTATGAATATTGCATTTGGATTTAAAGAAACAGCCGGATTACTTTAGGAACCAGTTGTTTTTGCTCTCTGCCTATTGATTTATGGATTTAATTTGATAACTTAATCCCTTAAACCCGTAAAGATACGGGATTAACCTTAAAAACGAATTATTGGAGAATATTATGAGTGAATCACTTGAAGGATTACTTGAAAAAATACAGGAAGAGGGTTTGCAGAAAGCAGACGATGAAAAACAAAAAATCCTATCAGCAGCAAAACTAGAGGCTGAAAAAATTATTACAGATGCAAAAAATAAAGCCGAAAAAGAGATAAAAGAGGCAGATAAAAAAGCCGAACAATTGAAAAAACAAGCCGATTCAGCTCTCAGGCAGGCTTCAAGAGATGTATTAATATCTCTTAAAAAGAATATCCTTAATGAGTTGAAAAAAACTGTTAGTTTTGAAGTACAAGAGTCTATGAAAGATAATCTCAGTGATATTATCACAGAAATGGTCAAGGCATTTGCCGACAGTGATTTTGAGACAGATGGAGTAGAAGTTTTACTTTCCGATAAAGATAAGAAAAACCTTGAAAACTTAATGAAATATAAATTTAAAAAAGAACTTTCTAATGGACTTACTCTCAAAGTTGCCCCAGAAATTGATGCCGGTATAAAAATAGGAACAGACAACAGTGATCTTAAGTTTGATATAACCGATAAGGCTGTCACAGAAATTATCTGCGCATTCCTTAATCCTAGAATTGTTGAATATGTGAAATAGCTGAAAAAAATATTCCCTGAAAGAGAATTTCAATGTTTTTGTGTCTTTTGAGATTCCCTTTTCAGGGAACGATTTGTATGTGTGATTGACACATAGGGCGAATGCCCCATGCTACGGTGAAATATCCCTTTCAGGAAGGAAATAGGGTGTTATCTCATGTAACCCTTAAAAACTCAAAATTATTTCACCTAATCTAAGAGCAATTCTTAAATAAAGAGATCCGTTTTATCCACGATAGGGAAGCTAAGTTGCGAGTATGTTTTGTTTTGAGCAAGGAATTTGAATTACCGAGCAACTACTTTCCCTTTTTCACCTGAAAGTCCGATAAAGCGAACACTTTAACCCCAAAAATAGTGTAATGTACGCTTTATGCGACTTTCAGGTTTTTCTAGCAAATTAAAGACAAAAAAAAGGGACTCTGAGTTGCGTGTTCGTCAGCCTCAAACCTATGAGTTCTGGACTTTATGTCAGCAATGAGCGAGGCGAGTGGCAAAGCCCGAAACAAGAAAAAAGTGCCATATTCTATTTCTTCTTCAAATTTGCAATTTAAGTTCAAAATGCACATAAGAAGTAAGAAGTTATGAATATTATGCTCTATAGATAGCGTAACGCAATTGACGATGTCTGCCTGTTCCTTGATAGCTAAAGCTTCACACAAACACCCTCTAAAGACGGTACTACAAACGTCTTTTTTAGCAATTATCTAGTATCCCATTTTCAAGAGAGAACATTTTTTTTGATATTTTTTGTAGGCTCTAAGAACTTAAACTCGGTAGGCTTGCGGCAGCCGCGGCCTGACCATGTCTTTTACTTTTTTCATCAGGCGTCCTAAAAGTGATTTTCTTTGCAAGAGCAGGAAATTCGTCTTCAAGAATTTCTGCTGCTTTGGACAGAATAATGTTACCGCCTTCACCACTTGTAACCCTTCCAAGTATAAGCAGATTACGTATTTCATAAAAATCACTGAAATGAGCGATAGTATATGCTAAATATGTTCCTATTGTGCTATAGATTTTTGTAGCTCTTTTGTCTCCATTTTCCATTAGTTTCTGAATCTCTATCAACCTTTCGGGAAAAGGCATTGCTTCATCAAACTCAATCCCTGCAATAGGTGCTAATCTTGCAACTGCCTGTTGAGAAAAATACTGTACTCCACATCCTTCATCTTCAGACCATTCGTCAAGCGGAGCATCTTTTCTGTAGTCAACGGGAACAAAAGCCAATTCGTTTAGCCAATCTGTTATATTCCCATCTGTATTGACATAGCCCGCAGCAAAACTGGTTCCCATTGAAATTCCAAGAACAGCAGTATCTTTCATTTCCATAGAACCTGCCAGAGCCGTAACTTCTCCGTCATTTACAACAACAAAAGGTACATCCCATTCTTCAGCAAGCTCAAGAAATATATTTTCAACATATTTTTTGAAATCATCTTCTGAGACTCCCCTGAATAAAGATGCAACCCTTACTTTGTTATCAACATATACACCTGCTGCACTACCGCCAATTGAATCAACTCTGGGTAATTTTTCTGCCGCACGTTTGAGAGTATCCTTAATTCCTTTTCTGTGATATTCAGGATCACTCTCAAAGTACGGATCCCATTCTATTTCCTCAGAAAATACGACTTTTCCATCCTGAAGAACAGCGCATTTTCTATCGGAACCACCAAGATCAAAGCCTATTCTGCATCCATCCATATTCCCACCTAGTTCAATCGTTCCCTCGTCTGTCTCCGGAGCATCTGCTAAAGAGCAACTGACAACTTCAAATTTTTTCCCATAAATCTTCTCTCCCATTATTTTGCAATCAAATTCCCGGTCGCCTCCAGGAGAATAAATCTGAGCAATTTTTTTTGCAATTTGTGGGTTCCCTGCAATGGTTACCTTATAACCACCTTTCATCCAAAGCAAATATTTGATAAGTCTCTCTACATATTTTGTTGTCAAATTAGGATTATTCTCTGCCGGTAAAACCTTTGTTGAATAAGACGAAATATAACCATTACTTCGATGTAATGCAATTTTCAATTCTTCGACTTCAGGGCATTCTTTAACCATATTTTGATATGCTCTATTCCATAAAACAGCGGGTATGAAGTTTGGGTCAAGTTCTGGTTTGTTTTTTACAACAATATTCAGTGTATTATTCATGATCAGATCCTTATATATGTGTTTATTAAAATTTATGCGTAAACGTTTTCTCAGAAGTACAAAATACAAGTTAAGAATTAGGTTTCAAGTGTCTTTTTAATTATTCTTTATGTGAAGTAACTTTCCATGCGTCTTTTTTATCAAACTCAAAAGACCATGTTACTTTCAGGTTTGTTATACCGGATGCTTCTTGCATTTTTATTTTTGCAGTTGCTTTGTCTTCAGTCACCTGTAGTTCTTTAAATTCATAGACTTTCATTCCCATGTGTTGTTCTTGAAGGTATTCGGTTACAGCTTTTTTAAATGGTTCTGTATCCTGTTTTATTTGTTTTGCACATCCTGCAAATAAAAGAGCGCTTATTATTACAGAAAAGATAATACGATAGAATTTTGTCATTTTTTTATTTCCCTATTTATTCGGTATTACTAATATTTGTCCAGGAATAATAATATCAGTTTTCAAATTATTAGCCTGTTTTAATGAGGCAATAGATATACCATAGGCTTTTGCAATAACACTCAGGGTATCTCCTCGTTGTACTTTGTATTCTGCTGCAACAGAAACACCGCTTACTGCCTGCAAAATATTTTCTTGAGTTGCTTTAAATTTTTTGGTAGTTGCGGAGAGTTCGCGAGAAAATTGATTAATCAATTCATTAATTGTTTTTTCTCGCAATTCTTTTTCAAGGCTTAGTTTTTTTTCTACTGTAAGAATTTTTTCCTGCATTTTTTCTTGCAGAATGGAAAAATTTTTTTCGAGAGATATGAGTTTACCATCAAAGGTTTTAATAGCATCTACAATTTGATTATTATTAGTTGTTACCTTAGTAAGTTTATCTTTAATAATGCGCAAATCTTCTTTGAGATATGCCAATTCTCGGGAATTTTTGTCTTTAAGCTTTTTTTTGGTTTCTATCAATCTCTGATATAATATATCGCGTTTTTTTTTGCTTTCTGCGAGTCTTGTTTCTGTTTCAAATGAGACACAACCCGTAGAAAATACTATAAGGGCTGTAAAAGTTGCATAAAATAATATTTTTAAAATGTTATTCATAATTTCCCTTTTCTACCTGTAGGCTTCAAGGATATATTTATCTAATTTTTTATCTGCAAAAATGGGTTCAAAACGAGTAAATCGTTGTCTTCCGTTTATCATTGGTACGCTTGGAAAATCTTCTCCGATCAGTGGACGACAATAATTGACAAATTCATCTGTTACATCGCTTTTTGAAGAAGTAATCCAGTGGGCTGGAAAAGTCCTTTCAGAATTTGCAACTTCTGAGAGTGGGACTTTATCATATCTAACAGAATATATAAGTCCGGGATCACGAAGGATTGTTGACATAAATCCACTTTCTCCATTCACGGCAAGTAGAATTGCTTTCTGCCCACATCTGTATGCTTCATCAATATCCACGGTAGAAGCATATATTGATGTTGCTCTTTGATCCGTTCCGTAGGTCTGTCCTCTTGCTGAACCAATTGCTTTTATACCGTTATCGTTAAGATAATTGACCATTGCCTGCTGGACCGTTGTTTGACTGGCACCAAATGTTTCATGTCCAAAACTGTCTTTCCTAAAACCCAGGTCTCCTACATCACAACCTTCGCTGAGAACAACAATTGCCCTGCCACGTTCGTTAAGCATACTATTTATTTTATCAGCCATTTCTTCCATAGAAATACCGCACTCCGCAAGAAAAATAAGCAAAGGCATTTCTCTTCTTGGATCCGCAAGTCTTGCGGCAGCAGGGATATAACCAATCTTGCGCCCCATTGCCTGAAGGATCAAAACAGGGTCTGCAGGAGAAGAACCGCGGTTTTCCTCTTCAGCGTTCTGGACAATATGACTCCAATAACGTGCCACTGAACCGTATCCGGGAGTGTGATCTATAAGTTTGAATTCGCTATCACCCACATCGTTGTCAATCGTTTTAGGAACACCTATGCCAACAACATCCAATCCTCGTTCCTGCGCAATCGAAGCTACTTTATGAGCAGTATCCATAGAATCATTTCCCCCGTTATAGAGAAAATATCCAATGTCATGTGCTTTCAGAATTTCAACGATTCGATCAAAGTCTTCCTTTTGATGTGATTTGACTTTATAGCGACACGTTCCTATTGCACCTGCTGCTGGAGTATTTCTTAAAAGAGCGACTTCTTCCTCATTCTGGGCAGAAAGATTGAGTAATTCTTCTTTGAGAACTCCTTCTATACCATGCCAACCGGCATATACCTTATTAATTTTATCAGGAAAAGCTTTCGCGGCTTCAATTACGCCACGAAGAGAACTGTTAATTACTGGCGAAGGTCCTCCTGATTGAGCTATCAATAAATTTTTTTTCATTTTAATTGTACCTTTTTTATATTAAACGCCTGAATATGCGGAGAATCCACCATCTACAGGGATGACTGTACCTGTAACAAAACCAGCACCTTTTTCACTGGTCAGCCAGAAAAGAGCTCCCAGCAGATCTTCTGGTGAACCAAATTTTTCCATTGGTGTATTTCTAATGATTTTCTGTGCGCGTTCTGTCCAGTTTCCGTCTTCATTCATAAGAAGTTTTTCATTTTGTGCAGTGAGGAAGAATCCCGGAGCGATTGCATTTACACGAATGCCTGTTTTGGAAAAGTGTACTGCGAGCCATTGGGTAAAGTTGGTTATTGCAGCCTTTGCAGCGGAGTATGCAGGAATCTTTGTCAAAGGGGTAAAAGAATTCATTGAGGATATATTTATTACGCATCCACCACCTTTTTTTACCATATTTTTTGTAAACACCTGTGTGGGAAGAAGAGTTCCTATGAAATTCAAGTTAAAAACAAACTGAATCCCTGCCTGTTCTAGATCATAAAAAGAAACTGCATCTGCAATATCATTATCAAGATCTGCTTGAGTTAGAAACTCATTTGAAGTTGTTCCTTTAGGATGATTCCCCCCCGCTCCATTAATAAGAATATCAACTGAACCTAATTCTTTACGTATTGCCTCTTCAGCTTCTTCAATACTTAATTTTTCGAGTACATTACACTTGACTGCAAAAGCAGTGTTACCGGCAGATTTAATTTCAGAAGCAACTTTTTCAGCCATTTCAAGATTAAGGTCAAGAATAGCTACTTTTGCTCCGCTTTCAGCCATTCCTTTTGCCATACAACCACACAGTACACCTGCACCACCAGTTATAGCTACAACTTTGTCTTCAATATCAACTCTATACGGGATACTCATTTTGCGTTCTCCTTTTCTTCTATTTTAGTTTTAATATTTTGTTTTTCAGTCTCAGGCTTCTTTTTCTCTATCATTTCTTTTTTCTCTGGTTCTGAGAAGATTTTAAACAGTTTTCCTGCGCGCTGTAAGTCATAAAATGTAACATACGCCATAAAGCTGATAAGAATTACGGCAAAAATAGTATAGATAACATTCAGCATTTTTACGGGGACTTGTTTTTTTGTTATAAGTTGAAACATAGCCAAAACAATATGACCGCCATCTATCACTGGTAGGGGAAAAAGATTTATGAATGCAAGGTTAAAAGTAATTAAAATAATAATACTTAATGCTTTCATAAATCCTCTGGAATAAAGCTGTAGACCTATTACTTGAAGAATTCCAACAGGACCACTCATATGCTTGGGTTTTACAAGTGATTTTTTTGCAAATAAACTGCTTACAGTTTTTTTTGTTTTATCAACTATCTCTATAAACTGATTCCATGGAGTAGGATGCATTTTCTGCATGGGAACGGTAATAGCAACCCCAATTGCAAACACAGGTTCTTTGCCTTTAGAATTAATTTCTGCTCGGAATGGGGGAATAGTCATATCAACTCCATCACGGCGAACAACCATATTCAGAAGGTTTCCTTTGCTTTGCTTAATTAATGTAATAAAGTGAGTTTGATTTTTAATCATCTCTCCATTAATAGATTGTATTATATCCCCCTTTAGCAAACCAGCATTTTCTGCAGGAGTATCTGAGAAGATTTTATTCATGACAACAGGAGTTGCTACTTTGAAAAATGGATATCCCAATCCTTCGGCTTGTGGATTAGGAGCAGGAGCATAGAAAATCTCTTTTTTTGCTCCATCTCTAAGTACGGTAAGTTTGACGTTCCCAGCAGTGAGAATTATTGTTTCAGCAATCTCTTCCCATCCATTCGTAAATATTTTTCCATTAACTCTCGTTATCTCATCTCCTTCTTTCAAACCAGCCTTGTATTCCTGGGAATTGACAGGAACTTCCGAAACAATACAACTATTTGCGGGGGCGGGTTCATATATTCCGAAGAACCAAACAAAAGATGCAAGAAAAAAACCAAACAGGATATTAAAGAATGGTCCTGCAAATGCGGTTATTATTTTGTGTATAGGCTTAACCTCCGGTAATGCGTTACCCTCAGCATCTCTGGGAGTCTTCACCGGCTCTAATTGAGGAAGTGACACATAACCACCAAACGGCAAAGCACTGATATAAAAATCAACACCCCATTTTTTAAATCCGAACAATCTTTTTCCAAAACCAATGGAAAAACGATCTACATGCAATCCACACGCCAATGCAGCAATTAAATGTCCAAATTCATGAATAAAAATACATAATCCAAAGAATACCAACACAAAAAGAATAATACCCAGGGTCATTAACATAACTACTCCATATTTTAATTTATCTTTACTTTTTTATTATTATTAAACTAATTTGACGCATATTTTTGCAATCTCATTGAATCTAGTACATTTACTGGCAATTTCCAGAAAATAGTGGGTTATTCGTGAAGAAAGGATTGTCTTTTTTCATTATATTTGTTCATTCTTTTGTTACGTCTGACTTTCATTGTAAGACTTAGAGTAGCATTTTCTACAGAAAACTCAGGGAGGACGAAAACGTCTTTTGGTTTTTGGCAATCAGTGAGGTGAAATATTTGTTTTTTCATACATTTTTTATGATTTCTATTTACTTTTCTGCTGATTGAGTCTTTTTTTAGTTAAAAGAACTTTTTTATAGTCCTCTTTATTTTTTTTAATTCTTTATCAAATATCCAATTCCTCTAATATCTTTTTTGCTGCTTCTGCTGGGTTGTCGGCTTGTGTTACGGGGCGTCCGACTACAATATAATCTGCTCCGGCTTCAGAAGCCTGGCGCGGAGTCATTACTCTTTTCTGGTCATCTTTGGCTGAACCGGCAGGTCGAATTCCAGGGACAATTAAAAGAAAGTCTTTTCCGCAGACCTCTTTTATTGTTTTTATTTCCCATGCGGAAGCTACGACTCCGGCTATATTATTTGCTTTTGCAAGTTTTGCGAGAGAGAGTGCGAGTTCGCCTGGTGAACAAGAAAAACCCATTGTTTTCATTGTTGCATCATCAATACTAGTTAAAACAGTAACTGCTATAAGAATCATATCCTTGTTAAGACTTTTTGCGGAGTCCGCAGCAGCTTTCATCATTGCACTACCCCCAGATGCATGAATATTTACCATGTCCGCTCCTATTGCTCCAGCAGATTGTATTGCTCCCCCTACTGTATTGGGGATATCATGAAATTTAAGATCAAGAAAAACTTTTTTACCTTTGTTTTTCAGCATTTCTATTGTTTTTGGTCCGTAAAGAGTAAAGAGTTGTTTTCCTACTTTATACCATTTTACGTTGTCTCCGGCTGCCTCTACTATCTTTTCGGCTACTTCTAGTTTATCCGCATCAAGTGCAACGATCAATTCTGTTTTCATATTTTTCCCTATTCTTTATTTTCTATGCTTGGTAATACGTGAAATTCTTTTTCAAATTCATATTTTCTATAGATTTGTACGGTTCGCAAAGTAAGGCTGAAACTGAGGAAAAGAGGCACAAAAAGGACAAACTGGACAAAAAGCTGTGCATAATTATTGACATAGAAGTTCTCCAGGCAAGCAAAATTTAATTCAGACATAGCATTTAAAAGAATGCTTGTAAAAATGGATGCGCAGGGAACCAGAATGAAATATAATATTAAAAATTTAATGTATCTGCCCTCCTGTGCCAGTTTATCCTTTCCACAATATTTAAGTATGGAAGTATCAAGATCGGAAAGCTGAATGAAAAGGATATTTATGCTAATAATTGCTGTCATCGTGCAAATAAGAAAATATATGTTGTTTTCTGAACGCAACCACCATGAACAAAATGGCGAAAGCAAAGTCGCCGAAACAGAAAAAAATCTTAAAATAAAGACTTTTTTCTTCCATTTTTCAATTTTATTGTAATTGTCTGGGAGTTTTATACATGCTATGGCAAAACAAAAAAGTGGAAATGCATAATACAAATTTAAACGTCTTAGAAAATCATAGGCAAAAGGAGAGCAAACCAGGAGAACGATTGTCCCCAAAATAGAATAAACCATCCCATCTAAACATCTTATTATTCCAATTCTTTTTGTCATTTACTGAATCCTATTTTTGCAAAATCTATAATAAAAAGATAAATATATTGAATTGCTGCACAATCGCAATTACCTTAAAAGATAAATTCTACAAGTCAACAAATTAATCTTTGTTTTGAATTTTTTTTAATAAAACTCTACTTTGCCATATTTAAATAATCGGGAATTATTATGGAATATTATCTTTTAAGTACAGATGGGAAAGAAAAAGGACCCCTGAATGAAGAAACCCTTGTAGAATGGGCCACTTCCGGAAAACTGCAAGCAGATACAAAAATCCGC
>JAYEIY010000341.1:0-4349 GCA_034660375.1 Verrucomicrobiota bacterium | reverse complement strand
GGTGAAGATATTATCAATAGAGAGAATAAATAAAAAGATTTAAAAATTTGTTTTTGGGAAATAAGGAAAAGTATAATGATTCCAAACAGGCAAGTTTTTCTCTTTGATTGGGAAATAACAGCATTTGATAATTGCAGGATCTTCAAATAATTGAGAATAGAAAACAAACAAAATAACGTCAAATAAAGTTCACAAAACTATAAGAATAAAAAGGAGAATCTTATGAATATTCAGGGATGTTACACCGCACTAGTTACACCATTTAAAAATGGAGAGATCGATTGGAAAACACTTGATATACTTCTTAACAAACAGATAGAAGCAAAAGTCAATGGAATTGTTCCAATGGGTACAACAGGAGAATCCCCAACTGTAAGTACAAAAGAACATTCAAAAATAATAGAGCGTACTATAGAAAAAGTAGAGGGAATATCTCAAGTTATTGCAGGAACCGGAGCTAATTCCACTGAAGAAGCACTAGAATTGACAAGTGAAGCAAAAAAAGCTGGAGCTGATGCTTCTCTACAGGTAACGCCATATTACAACAAGCCAACAGCAGAGGGGCTTTATAGACATTTTTCAACAATAGCCGATAAAGCGGGGCTTCCCATTATTCTTTACAATGTTCCAGGACGCTCAGGAATTCCAATTCCTATCGATACAATTGTAAAACTTGCAGAAAATCCAAATATTGTAGCAGTAAAAGAAGCTGGAGGCAGTGTTGACAGAGTCAGTGAGATTCTTAGCCGTTGCGATATTACTGTACTCAGCGGAGACGATCCACTTACACTGCCAATGATGAGCGTAGGAGCCAGCGGTGTTATTAGCGTAGCTTCAAATATTCTACCTGCAGAAATAACAGAATTAACATCTGAAGCTCTAAAAGGAAATTTTTCTCAAGCTAGAAAGATCCACTATCGTCTCTACAAACTGTTTCAAGATATTTTTATTGAAACCAATCCACTCCCCGTAAAAACAGCTTTGGCTATGATGGGCCTAATAGAAGAAGAATTCAGGCTACCTCTTTGTGAAATGCAAGAAGCTAATAAAAAACAACTCAAGCAAACACTCGTGGAATTGGGAAATTGCGGAATTAAAGAATTGCAGAATTGTTTTTCCAATTAACCAATTAACCAATAAATTAGGAATTTATTTTTATGATAAAAACAGCTATTATAGGAGCTGCAGGAAGGATGGGAATCAATCTTATTAACTGTGTTCTTGCAGATCCAGAACTGGAACTTTCAGGAGCAGTTGAATACAACGCTCATCCCGACCTCGGGAAAGATATAGGATTGATTATCGGCAAAGGAGAAACCGGAATTATTTTGACAGATAATATTGCTAATGTTGCGAACCAAAGCGATGCCATTATAGATTTTTCGTCTGCGGACTCTGCAGCAGATAATGCAAAAGTCTGTGCTGAAACGGACACCGCATTTGTTCTTGGAACAACAGGAGTATCTGAAGAATCAACAAAAATAATGCAGGAACTGGCATCTAAAAATGGTAGAATTGTTTTTGCTCCGAACATGAGCATAGGTGTTAATCTTCTTTTCCACCTCAGTTCCAAAGTTGCAAAGATTTTAGGAACTGATTACGACATTGAAGTTGTAGAAATGCATCATAGGAGGAAAAAAGATGCTCCCAGCGGTACTGCAGTCAGAATGGCAGAAATTCTTGCGGATGCTCGCGGGCTTTCCTATCAAGACGATGTAAAACATGGTCGTGAGGGTTTTACCGGAGAGCGCACAGTTGACGAAATAGGTGTACACGCCCTACGTGGTGGCGATGTTGTAGGCGACCACACAATCATCTATGCAGCAGACGGTGAACGAGTTGAATTGACACATAAAGCAAGTAGCAGAGAAACATTTGCGAAAGGAGCTTTGCGTGCTGTAAAGTTTCTCCATAAAGCTTCCCCTGCACTCTATGATATGCAAGATGTTCTGGGGTTAAAATAAATAAAAAAATCAGACAAGAAAAGATGACAAAATTATTCTGCGCATTATATTCGAAAAAACAAAAAAACAAAAAAAAAATAATCAATGAGGAATAATATGAATTCTCCAGTTCAATCTTATTTGAAACAAGTCACTCCCGAAAATATAAATACAGAGTTTCTTGCATATTTAGCAAATCTTTCATCTGTTGCGAAAGTAGCTCCTAATATAGTTAAATCAATAATAAAAGAACTTGAAGATCAACGTACATATTTAAAACTTATTGCCAGTGAAAACTATTGCTCACTACCTACTCAATTGGCAATGGGAAACCTACTGACAGATAAGTATTCGGAAGGCTTTCCGCATCATCGCTTCTATGCAGGATGCGACAATGTAGATGACATAGAAGCATTTGCATGTGAAGAAGCATGCAAACTCTTTGGAGCTGAAAATGCCTATGTTCAACCTCATAGCGGAGCAGATGCAAATCTTATTGCATTCTGGGCAATACTGAATACCCGTGTGGAAATACCAGCACTAGAAAAATTTGGAGAAATGAATCCTTCAAAACTTAACAAAGATGACTGGAATAAACTACGTGAAGAACTTGGTAATCAACGTATGCTCGGCATGGATTATTATTCAGGCGGACACTTAACTCACGGCTACAGACACAATGTCTCTGCACAGATGTTTGACGCATACAATTACGGAGTTGACAAAAAAACCGGACGTATAGATTACGATAAGCTTCAAGAACAGGTAAATGAAATAAAACCATTGATTTTCCTTGTCGGATACAGTGCCTATCCCAGACACATAGATTTCAGTCGAATGCGTGAGATTGCAGATTCTGTCAATGCAGTATTATTGGTGGATATGGCACATTTTGCAGGATTGGTTGCAGGAAAAGCCTTCACAGGCGTTAATAATCCTGTGCCCTATGCGGATGTAGTCACCACAACAACCCATAAAACTCTTCGCGGACCAAGAGGTGCGCTGATTTTATGTAAAGATGAATTTGCTGGGGCTGTCAATAAGGGATGTCCTCTTGTTATTGGAGGTCCTCTTCCACACGTTATGGCAGCAAAAGCTGTAGCATTTGTTGAAGCAAATAAGCCTTCATTTCAGGAATATGCAAAAAACGTTCTAAAAAATGCAGATGCAATGGCAAAAGCTTTCATTGATGAAGACATGACCCTTGCCACAGGTGGAACTGATAATCACTTGATGCTTGTAGATGTACGTCCATTCGGACTTACAGGTCGCCAGGCAGAAAGTGTCCTCAGAGATGCATCAATAACTCTGAACCGCAACTCACTTCCTAAAGATCCTAATGGCCCCTGGTACACTAGTGGACTTAGGTTCGGAAGTCCCGCTACCACAACCCTTGGTATGAGACAGAAAGAAATGAAAGAAATTGTATCAATAATAAAATCAGTTCTTGAAAACACAACTGCCTCTACTATTGCCAAAGGACCAAACAAAGGGAAGAAAAGTAAAGCAAAATACAATATTGACAATTCAGTTCTTACAGAAGCTCGTTCCAGGGTAAAAGAATTACTTGATAAATTCCCTGTCTATCCAGAACTTGATCTTGATTTCATGAAAAAAGAGTTTGACTAAAAGCCGTTGACTATTAATTGTCATGAACAGTTTGGGGAAAACTTAAATTTATGAAAACGATTCTTTTACATACGTGCTGTGGTCCATGCTTTACATCCTGTGCAAAAAGATTACTTGACGAAAATTATTCTGTTACTGCATATTTTCTTAATGATAATATTGATACAAAGACCGAATTTTGCAAGAGATTAGATAATGCTCTCTCTGTATGTGATTATTATGGACTTAAACTGATTGTTAATCCATACAACCATTGCAATTGGCTAAAATATATTACAGGACTTGAAAAAGAACCGGAAAAAGGAGCACGATGTACAAAGTGCTTCGAATATAGCCTTAAAAAATCGGCAGAATATGCTAATGCTCATGGATTTGATTTTTTTACGACCACTCTAACCGTAAGTCCCCATAAATCATCAGACTTAATCTTTTCAATAGGGAAAAAAATCAACAACTTCCTCGAAATTAATTTTAAAAAAGAAGATGGATTTAAAAAATCTATAGAAATAAGCAAAAAACTTAATCTATACAGACAAAAATACTGCGGATGTGAATTTGCGAAAGCCGAGGCTATGCTTGGCAAAAACTAGACAGAATTAACAGCAAACCACAAAAACCCACTGGAATATTTGAAATTTTTTATATTGACTTTATTTTAATACCTAGGATTTTCTTGATCAAATTACTAGAACAGAAAAAAAATGAAGATTGTAAATCCCATAAATAAGCTGGAAAAAGTACTATCTGTATTTGATCAGGGAACAGGTAAAGAAATTA
>JAYEIY010000340.1:0-4383 GCA_034660375.1 Verrucomicrobiota bacterium | reverse complement strand
GTTCCTATCCCCCGGGATATAAAGAAAATGGAGGAATATTCTGCCACGCAAATCCATGGATAATTATAGCAGAAACCCTTGTGGGAAATACAGAAAGAGCATTTGATTACTATAAACGAATATGCCCAGCTTACAGAGAAGATATTAGCGAAATTCACAAAAGTGAACCATACGTTTACGCCCAAATGATTGCCGGAAAAGCCGCTCCTAATCACGGAGAAGCAAAAAATAGCTGGCTTACAGGAACCGCAGCATGGAACTATGTGGCCATCACACAATTTATTCTAGGAATAAGACCTGGCTATAATGGACTCATTGTGAATCCCAAAATCCCAAAAGATATTCCCAAAATAAAAATATTACGAGTATTTCGTAATACAACATATAATATTGAAATACTACACTCTAAAAATAAAGAGAATTCAGAACTTTTTGTCGATGAAAAGCCCTTTAAAGGAAATGAAATCCCAACAGGGAATAAAGATGTAATAAATGTTAAAGTACTTCTCTAATAATATAATCAATAGGAGGTATCCATGAAAATTTTATTTTTAATCCTACTGTTTTTGTCTATTTCATCATCGCAAGCCGCAGCTATTTATCACACTAATTTTATTAAAACCAACTTTTTCACCCAGTGGAAAATTGTAGAAGGTAAGCAGGAAAAAATTATTTTCTCAACAGATCCCGTAACAAAAATGAGTTTTGATTCCTATTGGGGGGGGGGATCTGGAGCTTATTCGAAAAAACTTCAATCGTAGAAATTTAAAAATTGTGGCATTTTGTTCCACACATTCGGGGAATCCCAATTCATTTGTTGGGATTAGTGCAAGATGCAAAGGTACTTTCAAAAGTGGAGTTTCTCTTGTCCTAACGGGACACAGTCATGGTAAAACCATTACCTTGTACGATGGAAAAAGAGAAATTGCAACGTTAGGAGACAGATTTGACAGACACGATTCGGCATTAATCTATAAACTTGTCTTAAACGTTTATCAAGAAAAGGACAGGGGACTCTACTCTGTCGAGAAAAGAATAAAGGTCCTTGGATAAAAATAGGAAAAATAACCGGGAATATATCTTCTGTGACAGAACCGGGTTCAATAGGCATTGCAATGAAAGGATATGTTAGTAAAGGAGAAACAAATTTCCCAAGCTTTTACGATTTAAAAGTAGGTCCTACATCAGCAAATTCCTTTTAAAAATAACACTTAAAATCATTGCAAAAAATCATCAGTTTATTGGAGTGAATAAAGTATTAGATAAAGTTGAAGTTAAACCTTTTATTAAAAAATATAATGCAATTGATGCAATTTATAATCGTTTGAACACAAAAGTTAAAACTGCTGATATTACTGAAATAATGGAAAAAACTCAAACTTTTGTTGATGGTAGCGTTCTTTTTCCTGAAGAACAATCTGAATATTTTGAAATTGATTAACAAACATTAATGTTGTTAACTTCGCAAATGAATTAGAAAAGAAAATTTGCATATCCTCATGCAAAAAACTAAGTACTCTGCATATCCTCATGCAAAAATAAAACCCCTTTCAAAAATCCGGCAGTTGCAAAACAACTTTTCAGGAAAATCTCACAGCTTGCATAACATCCTCTAATCAAAAACAGAATTGTCCGCATAATGGAAGTCTCTGGTAGCCATACGATGGCTATTGGTAGATGCGGCATTCGTGATAAGAAGTAAAATTTGTGGGGAATTAGTCCCTTAGCTGTAATATTTGTATTTTTATGGCAAGACTTTTAGAAATAAAGATCAAAAAGAAAAGTTTTATTTTTAAG
The DNA here is from genome assembly GCA_034660375.1 of Verrucomicrobiota bacterium. Taxonomy (GTDB): domain Bacteria; phylum Verrucomicrobiota; class Lentisphaeria; order UBA2565; family JAYEIY01; genus JAYEIY01. The sequence goes on along the minus strand of JAYEIY010000340.1, from coordinate 2,586 downwards.
AAGAAAATAGATAATAATATCGTTAATAAATATTAGTTTTCTGCTTGTTTTATTGGAATTAATCAATATGATAAAAGCACAGACTTATTAAACAATATTCTTAACAAAAGGATTTTTATGAAAAATATACTTATTCCATCTATTTTTCCACTAGAGGGTAGCGGAAGTGGACAGTACTCTCTTGATCTGGCATATTGGCTGAGCAAAAAAGATTGTAAACCAACAATTTTATGTACCTCAAATGATAAAACAACATTGCACGGATATATCCATGCAGGAACTAACGGCAAAGATAAATATTCGGACATTATTCTAAAAGAAATACATTTTCCCAAACATAGCTTAATAGAATTTCCTGCCTATACCGGTCATAATCTACAGGAAAACAATTATACATTCCGTGACATGACAATGGAAGAGGCAAATCTTTACATAAAAATATTTAAAGAAGCTATTCTTGAAAATATAGATGGTCAGGATTACATAGTCTGCAACCATATTGCTCCCCTTTCAGGCATGGTGGCAGAACTAGTTGAAGAAGAAGGATTAGATATTCAGGCAATCCAAATTGCTCACGGGACAGCAATAAAATTAAAGCAGGATTGCGTAAATGGGCTTTCTGCCAGAGATACATTTAAAGATAAACAAGTCTATGATAAATTCTTTGTGGAACTCTTTGAAAAAGGGAAAAAATATGTTTCCAGAACTGTTGCAATTTCTAAACATTCTCACCAACAACTCATGAGTTTAAACTTTCATGACACCGAAATATATTGTAGATTTAATGGATTCGACCCAGAAAACTTTAGAGTTATCCCAAAAATTGATAAACATGAACTCCTACAGAGAACTGAAGAGGGGATTACACAAAAAAAGAATGCCGCTCTCCTCACGCTGGCAGAAAAAGAATATAAAAAACATTTCAATAAAAATTATCTGCAGGAATTGAATCAAATCTTTCAATACAAGTATCTTTTTGTCTTTACTGGAAAATTTACCACCAATCCAGATGGAACAATATTTAAGGGGATTGACAGGATTATAGAAGCTGCAAAAATTCTTCGTGAACAACGTAATGATTTTGCAATAATCTTCTGCGGAAACGGAGAAAAGCACGTTGAAATGATAAAAATGTCATATTCATTAGGACTTGACAACTTGTTCTATATAGGTTTTCAGGATAATGCGTCTGTTATCCCATATTGGAACAATCTTGCAGTAGCAGGGCTTTATCCATCAAGGAACGAACCATTTGGATTAGTCGCGATAGAATGTGCCGCATGCGGAACCCCTCCAATTACAACAAAAGGTGGTGGTTTTCTTTCATTTGTAGAAGAATGTGGAGGCTCTCTTGTTGCCGATTTTCCAAATGAACTTGCTGAAAAGATGGACAAAAGCATAAAAGAAAACTGGAAAGAAACCCGAAAAAAACTATTCTCTGAATCTATAAATTATTCATGGATAAAGATTGCAGACGAGTTACATAAACTTATAGAAGGAATAACTAAATGAAAAGATTAACCCCATCGGAACTAAAAGAAAAAATAAACTTTCTCAAAAAAGAAAAAAATGCAGTTATACTTGCACATAATTATCAACTCGGAGAAATTCAGGATATAGCTGATTTTGTTGGAGATTCACTAGAACTGAGTTTTAAGGCCGCAGAATCAAGTGCAGATATAATCATTTTTTGCGGAGTTACCTTTATGGCTGAAACTGCAGCCCTGCTCTCGCCTGATTCCAAGGTCCTACTCCCAAATATGGAAGCAGGATGTCCTATGGCTGATATGGCAGAAACACCTGATGTATCTGCAATGAAAGAAAAATATCCTGACGCACTCGTTGTAACCTACGTAAACAGTTCCGCTGCAGTAAAAGCACTTACAGATATATGTGTTACATCTGCAAATGCTCTGAAAATAGTAGCATCTTTACCTAAAGATAAAGAAATACTCTTTCTGCCTGATAAAAATCTTGGTGCCTATATTCAACGGGAAACAGGCAAAAAAATGATACTTTGGGACGGCTTTTGTCCGACCCACATGCGCATTGGTTCGGAAGATATTCTCCGCAGAAAAAAAGAAGATCCCACCGCCGTAGTAATGGTTCATCCCGAGGCTCCGCTAGACGTGATAGACCTTGCCGATGCAGTACTCAGTACCGGCGGAATGCTCAGATATGCAAAAGAAACTGATGCAGAAAAGATTATTGTAGCTACGGAAGTCGGCATTATCCACCGCCTATCCAAAGAAAATCCAGACAAACAATTTATCCCGGTGTCCGAACAGGCAATATGTCCTACTATGAAACAAACGAGACTTGAAGATCTTTTAGAGTCCCTTCATAAAGAACAATATGAAATAAAGATTCCTGAAGAAATTGCTGAAAAAGCCAAAGCCTCAATAATAAAAATGCTTGAAGCAAGTGTGTAGTACGTGTTGCGTGTTGCGTAGTGCGTATTGCGTATTGCGTAGTGCGTATTGCGTAGTGCGCAATACGAAATACGAAACACGAAATAATTCCAATGAATACTGCATACCCTAAAAAATTAGTCATAGCCTTGAGTGGAGGCATAGATTCGAGTGT
>JAYEIY010000339.1:0-19151 GCA_034660375.1 Verrucomicrobiota bacterium | reverse complement strand
AAGTTTTTCTGAAATAAGAATGAATAACTAAAGTGCATAATTATATTATCTTATTAGATTTAACAAAAAAATAAAACAAGGATATAATGATGCGATTAGAAACAATACTGAATGAATGTTTAAATTACAAAAGGTTTGTGATCAAAAGAATAAGAACCTTATTTTGATCATGAATTCTGGTAGCAAAAGAGAAATGATTTGGGACTAAAAGGAAATGAGGTTGATTAAGTAGTAACTAACCCACTAATTCTGGTGAAGAAGCAAAATCAAAAAATAGGAGGCACTTTCAAAGAAAAAATCAGAAAAGCATTTTGTAAAATAACCAAACAACTTTCCGATGAAAGACTGTTTGTTACCGGAGAACTCTTAAAGCATAGAGTTCAATTTTTAAAAATTTAACTGTCGATTAAATAAGTTGTTTTTTTTGACGAAAACAACTTGACATAGTGCAAAAAAAAGGGATATAAACGTTATGTAGTTTTTTCAATAAAAAAATAAACAAAAAAGGAGGTGTTTAATCTTGTAAGAAAAAAAAATTTGCTAAAGTAAGTGCAAATTTCATTACATACAGAACTTTAAAATTAAGAAAAGGAACAAAAATGTCAAGAATGTTGAAAATGCTCACCGTTGTTTTAATCGCTATCTCAATCTCTTTTCCTGCAAATGCTTTCTGGGGAGACAAAAAGAAAGATGGAAAAGAACCCAAAATTGAGATTGAAGAAACAAGTAAAGACCTTGAAAAAAATGTTAAAAAAGAAGAAAAAGATATTGAAAATAAACTACTTAAATTACAAACACTCGAAGAAGCATTTTTGAAAGCATTGAAAAAACGTACACTTCTTGCTCGCTTTATCAGACAAGAAAGAGCCAAACTAAAACAAACTGATGAAAAAGAAAAGAAACAGGAAATATCCCAAAATATAGCAAAAGGTCAAAAGCAGTATAAAATCTTCCAAACTGCAATGAATGTTATATTTGGCATTGGAAATAGACGTGACTATGAATATAATCAAGTTACTTCTACTGTCTATTTGACTGTTGGAAATATGGAACAGATTTTTGGCAGAGCAATCAAAGCAAAACAACTGCTGGCGCAATTTATTGTAAAGCAGAAGAAAGCTCTTGAAAACGCAGAAGATGATGATGCAAAAGTAGCAATACAGAAAAAAATTGATGCTGGCACAAAGCAGTTTCAGACTGTTGCCGCTGCGATGCAGATTATATTCGATATTACTTCCCAAAGAACCTACGAATATAATCCCAAAAATTCAACTATTTATCTGAAAGTCTCAGATGCAGAAGTTGAAAAACTAAAAGCTCAGGTAAAAGAAATGCAGGAAAAACAAGCAGCTGAAGTAAAATGAAAATATTTGTTTGTAATATCCAAACTGGATAAACCAGAACGATAAATTGACAGAATAATTAAGTGGCAGAATCATTAACTACATCCCTCAATGGAATAATTTTGTATCTTAAAAAGTCTTGCCATAAAAAACACAAATATTACAGTTAAGTGACCAGAGCAGTCATCTCTAATTAGACCCTGCACGAAAAGGTTTTCAAAGAGCCAAAAACCTTTTCATACAGGTTCGCATGAGTTCAAAATCAGAGATTTTGAACTTTATTTGAAATAAATACACATTCGTTAATAATGATTTTAAGTTTTATTTATTCAAAAAAACAACTTAAAACAGAAACAGACAGTGTACGAAAAGCCTTTGAACGAAGTGAAAAAGGCTTTTCGTGCAATGTCTAATTAAGATGACTGTTTTTTTTGGGAGTAAAGGTCGATATCAGAGTTCACAGTTTTAACGTAAAAACAAGATATTTTCGGTTACGCTAAACCTGTGAACTCTGACTGTCTTCTGCAAAAAAGGAGGTTTTGCGTGCTTTAATGAATATCTAGAAATTAGCTTTTATACTCAGTTGGGTCTGTTCCTTTTGTATAGCCAAGTGCCTCTTTTCTCTCAACACATGTTCCGCAAACTCCACAGTGAAGATTTTCACCTTTATAGCATGACCAGGTGTCCTCAAAAGAAAAGTCCAGAGTTCTACCCCTTTCTGCAATTTGTAATTTAGTCAGATTGGAATAAGGAGCGTAGATTTTAATGTTATTGTAAGTCCCGGCAATAACAGCATCTGAAAATGCTCTTGTGAATTCAGGACGACAATCTGGATAAATAGCATGATCTCCTGCATGTGAACCAATTAGTACAATATCTGCATTTGCGGACTCCGCAAAACCGGCTGCAATGGAGAGCATAATACCATTTCGAAATGGAACAACTGTTGATTTCATTGTTTTTGATTGATAATGACCTTCTGGGATGTCCTTATTGGAAGATTTCAGCAATGAAGAATCAAAATGTTCAGAGATAAATGGTAATTCTATTACTGATAATTTTGCTTCATAAGTTTTTGCCAGTTTCTTTGCGCAAAGCTTTTCACTATGATTATGTTTGGAACCATAATCAAAAAAAATGCATTGGAGAATCTGCATTCTGTTTGTATAATCTGCAAGCAGTACGCCTGAATCCATCCCTCCAGATAAAATAATAATAGCTTTTTTCATATCAAATACGCTTTTTTCTATTAAATGCGATAATATGTAGTCTAGGAGAGAATTTCCAATTATTTTTTATACAAATATTCCATACCTTGGACATATTAGTAATCTGTGATTCTCTCTCTGCACCTTCCGGCATCAAATATATGTTTTCATTTTCAATGGTGTATTTTTTTACAAATCTTTTTATTGCAGTTTCATTTTTCATGAATACAAATTTAAAGAAATCGGGGATATAGGCATTTTCTTCGGGGAAGAGCCATTTATTATTCAAGTATTTGGGGCTACAAATGATAAGTATATCATCTTTTTTCTTCAATTCTACTGGAATAGTAACTTTTCCGCTTGTTTCGTAGTGAACGGAAAGGTTTATTGCAAGTAATCTTTCGTTTAATTCCCTGAGCCCTTCATCCCACTGGATAAAAGGTTCGCCACCTGTTATCACAATCGTAGATAAATTTGTCTTTTTTATTTCTGAAATAATTTTTGAAATAGATGTTTTTGCAGTAGGGAGTTCCCAAGCATATTTTGTATCACACCAAGGGCATTTGGGATCGGGACAGCCCGCTAATCGAAGAAAAAATGCAGGAGTCCCCGCAAATGGTCCTTCGCCTTGAATGCTGGAAAAAAATTCTGTGACAGCTAACATTGATTTATTTTGCACTATTGTTTTTTTATTATTTCAGTAGTTCCACCACAGATGGGACATCTTATTTCCAGAATGCCGGATGCATTGCAGAATGGACATTTACCGCTTCCGTTACATGTAGGACATTTTTTTTGTATCTCATTGCCTTTTATGTTTTTATAGGTTACAATTCCGTTATTACATTGCTTGTTTGGACACAGTCCACTTCCCTTGCAATGTTTACATGTTACTTCTATTACACCTGCACCATTGCATCTAGGGCAGGTTATTTTTCTATCTTTTCCTGATTTTAGCATATCTTTTGAGAAGGTAATTGTTTTGTTCTTTTTTTCTTTCAGTTTATTTTCCTCTTCTTCTTCTTTGTTATTTTCTGTGCTATTTGGAATATATGGTCCTACAGATAGGAGTTCAGTTTTAAGAAAACGTTTTTGTTTTTGTGCAGATGTTGCTATAACAATATCTCCAAAGGAATTTTTCTGAATTAACATTCCAATAATCTTTTTGCCATTTTTAAGTATAACTTCGGTATTTTTAAACCATAGGGCAATGCGAATTGCTTTTGTTTCATTTTCTTTAATTGGTTTTATTTTTTTTATTATAGGTTTTTGTCCAGGATATTCAATCTTCAGCAGATGTGTAATCCCGGCTCTTAAATTATTTACGATAAGTGGAGTTGATTCTTCATTTATAGAATCTTGTTTTTTTAGAGTTGTTCCTTTAAGAAAATTATTAACGTATACTGTGCATCCGGAGGGCAGGGTGGTAACAGCTATTGAACCTGTTGTTTTTTTCATTACAACATTCAGGGAATCTGATTTGTACTTTGCTATATTTATTTCCTGTTTCTGAGGAGCATAACCTATTTTCTTCAGGGTTAATTTGAGAGAATCTCCCATTTTATCATTAATGAGCATAGGAGTATATCCTATTAACTGATTTCCATGAATAACAGCTGCACCTGTTGGGGTTGAAGTCAGTGAAACAGTGCCTCTTTCCTGCTTGAGTGCATAGTTTAACAATGGATCTTTTATGGGGATATTAAAGATTCGTTGTATTGAAGAAAAACCTTCTTTTTCTAATTTAACTGTATGTCTGCCTTCCGCAAGTTTAGCTGTTGTAATTGGAGTTGTACCTAAATGATGATTATCAATGTTCACATTTACAGCATTTGGGGATGAGGTTATTGTCACATATTTTGTTCCTATTTCGGATGGTTGTTGTGGAGTTGGGGGAGGTAGTGGGTGGCTGATTTGCTGCTCCGGTAGATTCACAACAATATTATGTTCGCCTGTTTTGAGTTCTGCTACAGAAATAGGTTGATTATTATATTTTTCACCGTTCAAAAGAATTTCTGCATTCGGGTTATTTGTTGTAATTGTTACAATTGCTTCATTCTGCAAGATATCAAAAGGCAGTTCTTTTTTTATTTCGGTTGTATCTGTTTTGGGTATTATGTAAAGGTATATGACCATAGAGATTAACAGGGTTATTATGCATCCCCCTAGAAATACAGGGATTAGACTCAAAGTAAATTCTTTGGATTTTTCTCTGTTTATTTTATCAAAAGACATAGTAGCCTTATCCTGAAGAGCTTGTTCCGAGAGGATATGGTTTGCATCAGTCAGCATTAAATTGCAGTCGCCTATATGAATCTTATCTCCTGGTCTTATTCTATATTCATTATTAATCTTTGCGCCGTTTACTCTTACTCCATTTCGACTCCCGCTATCTTTTATGAAATATTCTTTACCCTTCATTATTAGTTCACAATGTTCTCTAGAGATTCCGTTGGAATCAAGAATTAAGTCATTTTTTGAACCTCGTCCGATTGTGATTTTGGGCTTATCCAGATCTATTGTTCTTCCACTGTAGTGTCCATCAAGAAAACGTAATTTTAAGGAGTTCTCTTTCATTTTTAGTCCTTTTTTAGAGTTTTTAATGCTGTAGTTGCACGGGAGTCTCCAGCTTTTTCTGCTTTTTTGTACCAATGTACTGCAGAGGGCATGCTCTTGGTTGTTCCGTAACCATTTTGATAGAAATAAGCAAGATTGTACTGTGCTTTAGTATGTCCTGTTTTTGCTGCCTTTCTAAAAAAATCAAATGCTTTTTGGTCATTTCTGGTGGTTCCTTGCCCCAGTGCGTAACATGCAGCTAAATTGAAATGTCCATTAGGAGAATTCAGCTTTGAGGCTCTTTTGAATAAATTAAAAGCCTCCTGATAATTCTGACTTATACCACGTCCTAGCGTGTAACAAAGTCCAAGATTTACAAGAGCGGGTGGATAATCTTTAGTTGCTGCTTTTTTGTACCATTTTACGGCTGTTGCAGTATCACGAAGTGTTCCCAATCCATGTTCATAAGAATGTCCTATTTTTGTCTGTGCTTCGGGATTAGTGCTATCTGCAGATAGCAGTAACCAGTTCATCATTTTTTTTAAATCCTGTTTAGTCCCATTCCCGCTTTCATAGCAATCTGCGACCAATAGTTGTGCTTTTATATTTCCTTTTTCTGCGGCTTGCTTTATAAGATAAAAACCTTCTTGAGAACTTTTTTGAATAAAAATACCATCTAAAAGAGCTTTTCCATATTCGTATTGAGCATAAGTATTTTGTTGTATTGCAGCCATTTTATAGTAGGCAAGTGCTTCTTTATCACGTTTTTGCTGTTTTAGGGTGAGGGCTGCATTTATTTGTGCAAGTACAAATCCTTTTTTTGCTACTTTGATATAATACTCCATTGCCTTTTTTTTGTCAGTTTTTACTCCGTGTCCTTTATCATAGCATATCGCCAGGTTGAATTCTCCTTCGGGAGAACCTTTTTTTGCAGCTTTTTCAAACCAGTGGACAGCCAAATCATAATCTTGCACAAGATCCTTATTCCCCGAAAAGTAGAGTTTTCCAAGTTTTATCTGTGCCTGTGGCATTCCTTTTTTTGCAAGAATTCGTAATTTTTCAAGAGCATTATATGACTGAGACTTTTCTTCAGCAGAAAAAGTTGAAGAAACAGCAAATAAAAAGAGAAATAATATTAATATTTTTTTTTGAAAGAACACTTGTTTTTCCTGTTGTTGAGTTGTAACCTTAAAGTGTGAGTAGAGATTGCAGAAAAATTCTTTTTCGCTTTGTTCAAAGATTTTTCATACACTGTCTGTTCCTGTTTGTACCTTATTTTTAGCAAATAATACTTAAACTAGTTATTAATGAGTTAGCATTCATCTCAAATTCAAAATCTCTGATTTTGAACCAGAAAGCCTGTATAAAAAAGATTTTGCTTTTTAAAAACCTTTTCGTGCAGGATTTTAATCTTGTTTTCGACCAAGAATTTCGGAGAAAAATAAATATGTCAAACAATAATAATATAATAATAGATGAAAATAGAATTTCAAGATGTGGTTTCCCTGAAATTATTTATGCTGCCGGAAAATCTTCGGTAGATCTTGTCTGTGCTACTGAAAAACTTCTGTTAAATAAAATAAATGTTCTTGCAACAAGAATCAAAAAAGAACACTGGAAATCTTTGAATGAAAAATTTCCGGATGCTATATGTGATAGAGTTGCACGAACAATGACAATTATGCGATTTCCCGTAAAAAAAGTATCCGGTTCGCTTCTTATTATTTCGGCAGGAACATCTGATAGCATGGTTGCAAAGGAGGCGGCAAATTCTGCAAAGTTTTTTGGTGTACAGACTGATATTATTGCAGATGTCGGAGTCGCTGGAATACATAGACTTTTGTCCAGAACAGACTCTTTGGAACGTGCCTCTGTTATTATTGTTGTGGCAGGAATGGAAGGGGCTTTGCCAAGTGTAGTGGGAGGATTAGTTTCTGTTCCGGTAATAGCCGTTCCGACAAGTGTTGGTTATGGCGCAAGTTTTAACGGTCTTTCTGCATTATTAGGTATGCTTAATAGCTGTGCCAGTGGATTAACAGTTACAAATATTGATAATGGATTTGGAGCCGCGTGTGCAGCGTTTAGAATCCTTAATAGTGTCTCAAAGAAAGACTGAAGGACTGAAGAACGGCAGGACTGAAGTACAAAATTTCTTATGTCCGCATGTCCATTAGCCCATAGGTCTCTTGATCCATTAATTCTTAGTCGTTAACGATGAGACAAATTTACCTATAGCTGACAAATCTGTTTTTCCATGTGAGAGTTCTTCTACTTTTTTTACTATAGCACTGCCCACTACGACTCCGCTTAGATCTGAAATCTTTTTGAGTTCCGTTATGTGGCTTGGCTTTGAAATTCCAAAACCAACAACGATTGGTAGTGATGTATGCTGCCTGATTGCTGAAATAGAATCCTCGATTCCCTCTGCAAGTTTATCCCTTGCACCTGTAACACCGGTCTGCGAAACATAATAAATAAAATCTGTGGCATTTTTACAAATAGTTTCCAAGCGGTCTTCTGACGTAGTAGGAGCGACAAGTCCGATTTTTCCAAGTCCGAATGCATTGACCACTTTCCAGTAATCCGCTCCCTCATCTGGAGGTAAATCCAATAATAATGCAGAATCTACGCCTTTTGAACATGCTTTTTTGCAAAAATCCTCAAAATCATATCCGTATGCAATAGGGTTAAGGTATGTAAAAAGGACAATTGGCAGAGTTGGATGTTTTTGTCTCACACAATCGACAAAATCAAGAATCTTGTTAACAGTCATTCCAGACTCAAGTGCTCTTTGTGATGCAAGTTGATTTGCTTGTCCGTCCGCCAACGGATCTCCAAAAGGAACTCCCAATTCCAGTATATCTATGCCGGCATCAACAAGCATATCTACAATTTTTAAAGAAGTTTGAAAATCAGGGTCTCCCGCAGCAATATAAGCAACAAATGCTAGCCTGTTTTCGGCATGGCATTTCGTAAATACCTTATTTATATTAGCAGAATGTGACATTTTTTTTTCTCCATTTTTTTATTATTACCTAAGTGAAATTATGAAAAATAAACTACAGCAAAAAGGTAAAAATACAAGAAATATAAAAGTAGAATTTTTTCGACATATTTGTTGTTTTTGCACTTTTTTGCTGTAATTTCTCTCTCTTTAAAATTCTGGCTTCCAAATTTATGATTTCTTTCTATATTTTGAGGAACTTTTTTTTTATAGAATTGTCTTTATAGAGAAATCAGCCTTAAAATGCGGTTGTGCCTAAAGTTTAAAAACCAAAAACAGGAGAAAATATGATAAGAGTAGAGAATCTACATAAATGGTATGGGTCGATACAGGCTGTCGATGATGTATCCTTTTCTGTGGATAAAGGCGAGGTGCTCGGCTTTATTGGTCCAAATGGTGCCGGAAAATCAACAACAATGCGTATGATTACTGGCTTTATTGCTCCGAGTAGAGGAAAAGTTTTAATTGATGGTATTGATATGGCTGAAAATCCAATTGCCGCAAAATCGAAGATTGGTTATCTACCAGAAAATGCTCCTTCATATTCAAGTATGACTACATTTACTTTCCTTAAATTTGCTGCTGAAATGCGGGGATTCTCAGGTAAAGAAAGAGATAAAAAAGTAGATGAAATTGTAGAAACATGCTTTCTTGAACCCGTTTTGTATCAAAGCGTAGAAACTCTTTCTAAAGGATATACACATAGAGTATGTTTTGCGCAATCAATTATCCATGACCCTGAAATACTTATTCTTGATGAACCGACAGATGGACTTGATCCTAATCAGAAATATGAGGTCAGAACTCTTATTAAAAATATGGGAGAAAAGAAAGCTATAATCCTTTCAACACATATTCTCGAAGAGGTCGATGCGGTATGTTCCCGCCTTATGACAATCGATCGTGGAAAAATTGTCGCTGATGGTACGCCAGACTCATTCAGAAAACGCTCTGAAACTGCCGGAACTGTCCTATTAACAATAAATGGTGAATCCTCAAACTCAATTTTAGAAAATCTTGAAAAACTCAATGATGTAGAAAAAACTTTTGTTGTTTCTGAAGAAGATTCTGATATTTCTGTAAGGATTTATCCAAAAAATAAAGCAGATTCTGATAAATTTTCCTCAGATATTTTTAATCTTGTAAAAGAGGAGAAAATGAATTTGGTAGGCTTGCAGATTGAAAAGGGACGTTTAGAAGACGTTTTTCGTAGTATTACGCTTGAAGACAGAGAGGAGGTGAAAGCATGAATTCTTTTTCCCGAATAAAAGTTATAGCAAAACGTGAATTACTTGAGTATTATGTATCTCCGATTGCGTATATATTTCTTATCACATTTTTAATGTTAAATGGCTTTTTTACTTTCATGGTAGGTGCATTTTTTGAAAGAGGGGAAGCTTCGTTACAGCCATTTTTTCAGTGGCATCCGTGGTTATACCTTTTTCTTGTGCCGGCTATAGGTATGCATATCTGGGCGGAAGAACGCAGAAGTGGAACCATTGAATTCCTTTTTACTCTTCCTGTCACAAGAACTCAGACCGTTATTGGAAAATTTCTGGCAAGCTGGCTTTTTCTTGCATTTGCATTATTCCTCACATTTCCAATAGTTATTACAGTGGGGTATCTCGGCGAACCTGATTACGGAATAATCTTCAGTGGATATTTGGGAAGTCTTCTCATGATGGGAGCTTTCCTTTCCATTACAGTCATGACCAGTGCGATGACAAAAAACCAAGTTGTGAGTTTTATTATATCTGTTGTGGTATGTTTATTTTTGATACTTGCCGGTTGGCCTCCTGTTACTCGCATGGTTATCGACTGGGCTCCGAATTGGCTTGTTGATTCTGTAGTGGCTTTTAGTGTTATGCCACACTTTGAAGCAATGCAACGTGGCGTTGTAGATTCCAGAGACCTTTTATACTATGTATCTGTTATCGTTTTTTGTCTATTTTCCACCAGCGTTATACTGAAGAGTAAATAGACATTGCACGAAAAGCCTTTTGGCTCTTTAAAAACCTTTTCGTGCAGGCTCTAAATAAAGCTTAAAATACAAAATAAAATGGAGAAATTAATTAATGAAAAATAAAAACTTAGAGAATGCAATATATTCTGTATTAGGAGTGCTTATCCTTTTTGCACTTATAATGGCAGGAAATATAATTTCCGGTTCTTTGCATATACGTAAGGATATGACGGAAAATAAGATTTATACCTTGACAGATGGAACAAAAAATATTTTGAATGGACTTGATACTCCTGTTACAATGAAGTTTTACTATTCAAGAAGCAGCAAAGATATGCCTGTTTTTCTGAAATCTTATGCGACAAGGATAGAGGATCTGCTTGAAGAGTATAAACAGATTGCCGGAGATAAAATAATCCTGAATAAATATGATCCAAAGCCATTTTCTGATGCGGAAGACGCAGCTAATCTGGATGGAATTTCAGGACAACTGCTAAATACAGGAAACAGAATTTATCTGGGATTGGCAATATCCTGTCTTGATGAAACTGTAACTTTGCCTTTTCTCTCGATCGATAGAGAAAACCTCCTGGAATATGACCTCTCACGAGCCGTAACTTCTGTATATGATACCTCAAAATCAATTATAGGAGTAATGAGTGGTCATGCCGTTACCGGAGAAAAACCAAATCAGCAGATGATGATGCAGGGGCAGCAGCCGAAACGGGCGTGGATGTTTGTTGAGGAACTGAAAAAAGACTACGAAGTTCAGGATATTGCGCTGAATACAGAGCAAATAAATGATGATATTAGCCTCCTGCTAATAGTTCATCCTAAAGGGATAGAAGATCAAACTTTATTTGCCATAGATCAGTTCATTTTAAAAGGTGGTAAAGTAATAAGTTTTATTGATCCATCATCTTATGTAGATCAAATGTCGCAGTCTAAAAATCCTATGATGCGTTATCAGAAACCGGATAACTCTTCCTCTTTAGGAAAACTTATTGCTGCGTGGGGATTGGAATTTACATCAGGAAAAATTGCCACCGATATGAATTTTGCGTCAAGAATGCGGACTCCGCAAAGAGAATCTACTTTTCCTGGAATCCTTTCGCTTACCACAGATGCCTTTGATGATAAGGATGTTACCACAAATGCTCTTGAATCAATGCAGTTAATTCATTGCGGAGCTTTTTCAGGAACACCGATTAAGGGACTTACAAAAGAAATTTTACTTAAAACAACAGAGGAATCACAGTTGGTAAATAAGGCTCTTGCAGGACGTGGAGATCAGATTTTTAAAGACTTTGTTTCTTCTGGTAAAGAATATGCTCTTGCGGTAAGGCTGACGGGAAAATTCAAGACAGCATTTCCTGAAGGAAAACCGGTTAAAGAGGATGATAAAAACAAAAAAGAAAGTGAGAAATCTGATATGAGTTATTTGAAAGAGTCAAAAAAGAATTCTGCAGTTGTTCTTATCGGAGACTCCGATTTGCTTTATGATAGTTTTTGTGTTCAAGTCCAAAACATTCTTGGACAGAAAATTGTAATCCCACGAAATGATAATCTTAATTTCTTGCAGAATATTGTTGAACATATTTCAGGTAACAGTGATTTGATAGGAATCAGATGTCGTGAGACCGCCCGCAGACCCCTGAAAGAACTTGACAAACGCAGAATGCAGGCAGAAAAGAAATATAAAAATGAAATAAATGATCTGGAAAAAGAATTAAACGAAGTAAATAGACGTCTAAATGAAATGCAAAGGAAAAAATCTAAGACTCAACAGTTTATCCTTTCCGCTGAACAACAGGAAGAGATAAAAGTTGCTAATCAGAAAAAAGTCGAATTCAGAAAGAAAATAAAGAAAATAAAAAAGGAATTAAGACGAGATATAGAATCTCTGCAGAATTCGTTTAAAATTTTTAATATAGCATGTATGCCGGGAATAATAGCTCTGTTTGGACTATCTCTGGCTCTCTACAAAAGAAAAAGGAGTAAAAGAAAATGAAGAAAAAAAGCCTGCTTATTTTATTTATTGTATGTGTAGTTTTTTGTGTGTTGGGTCTTATCTCACTTAAAAAGAAATCTTCTCAATGGAATGATAACACACAGATAAGTGGAAAAGTGATAGAAGAATTTCCCCTAAACGATATAACTAAAATTATTCTTCGTAACTCAGAAAAATCTGCTAAAATTACTAAAAAAGATGGGATATGGTGTGTCTCTGAGAGAAATGATTATTTAGCCGATTTTGAAAAGATACGGACTATTCTAAAAAAGTTTTATGAACTCAAAATTACGGAAAAAATAGTTGTTGGTCCCTCTCAATATGCACGCTTAGAGTTACTCACTCCTGACAAACAGCATAATACAGGGACAATTGCAGAGTTCTATAAAAACGGTTCTGCTATCCCCGTTGCATCTGTTTTGCTCGGAAAAGAACATAAAAAGAAAGGCGGAGACACTAATCCTATGTTTGGCGGAATGGGAGGAGGTAGTTGGCCGGATGGACGATATCTGAAAGTTGATGAACAGATTCTCCTGGTTGCAGATCCCCTGCGTGAAGTTGTAACAGATTCATCTGACTGGCTTAATAAGGATTTTGTTGAGATAAAGAAAATTAAATCTGTTGTCGTTTTACACCAGAAAGAAGAAGAGAGCTGGACATTATCCCGTTATGACGAAAAAGCTGATTGGAAACTGGATAATCTTTCAGAGAAGAAAAAACTTAAGGATTCCGAAGCAAAAACTATTGGACGTGCATTTTCCAGTGCTTCTTTCAATGATGTCATTCTTGATGCAAAAACTGTAAAAACAGCCTTGAATAAACCCACAAAAGTAACAATAGAGACTTTAGACGGTTTTGTTTATAATATTGCAATTGGAAATGTGGATAATAAATACTACCTTACGATTGATACTGCTCTGGAGCTTCCCGAAAAGCCAAAGCCAGACGAAAATGCAAAAGAAGAAGATGTTAAAAAAGATGATAAACAATGGGAAGAAAAAATAGCTGCACTCAAAGAAAAACTCGACAAAGAAAAGAAGTTTAATCAGTGGACATACGAAGTCTCAAACTGGACTGTGAAACCTCTGATCAAAAAACGTTCCGAGCTTCTTGAAGACAAAGTAGATAAGAAAAAGAAAGAAAAGTAAGTATTCTGCTAAGAAATTATGTTATCTTTGTCGTTTCGTTTTTAAACGATATTTTCTTTAAATTTTTCATGGATATAGCGCCAAACTCATGGGCGTTGGCTGTTTAGCGTCCCATATAGTGATTAGTTAGTCCTTTTTTTTTGTTTTTTACGTCCCGAAGTGCGCAATCTCACCGTAGTCCCGTACAATGTTTGGGGTAAAGATTAACCATAAAATGTAGCCTGAAGGGGTACTCCAATCATAATTTTACCGCAATTTAAGAATTGTGCAACCCCTTCAGGATTCTAATTTCCAGACCTCACTCCTTCCTGCTTAGACAATAAGTGAAAAAAACAAATAGAATTCTGTAGTAATCAATATAAAAGAGATAATATTCCTTATTGTTTAATCAAGGAAAATTATTCAAAAAAAGGAATATTATCATGAAATATAATTTACATCCACTCTTGGGAATAGACAAGTCAAATCCATTGTTTGAAATATTTTTTGATCCACATACACCAAAAAACTTATTGGTTCACTTTGGATTAAGACTACTGGAAACAGTTCCCCCGATTCTTTTCAAGAAAAATTATTGATAGCCAGATTAGCAAATGCCGGCTATAATCAAACTAAATTACATAAAGCATTTACAACGAAAAAATAACTGCTGAAACGATTCGCCAAGCAGTAAAGCCTCTCAAAGAAAACATACAAAAGCAGAAAAAAGATGAATTGATAAAGTCTTTATCAATGTAATCGGAGTAACATGGATAAATAATAACCAAGAAGAAATGGAATATTCAGGAACTATGGCATCTTATAGCAATGAGGAAGATACACCAGGCGGGATAAACGGATTAGGTGGTGCCCCCGCAGGTTCTGGACTTGAAACTCTCTCAAACCCATTTACTTTAACTAGTATACAATATTCAAGCGGACAGATGACAATGACAATAAACGGCAATATAACTGCATATGCTAAAACTCTGACTTTGACAGAAAATCCTGATGTCCCAGGAATTTTTGCCGATGCCAATGATGATCTGGCTATTCAGGTTCTTGATTACGATGCGCAGGAAATGGCTTCCAGAGATGAATACTCAATGCTTGTAGCATCTGCTGCATTCGGCAGAAACGATGTCTATCATATTGCTCCAAATGCTGCAGGAGACAAAGCAACAACTTCCGTAAATATCAATGTAGAAAAAACCGCTCCGTTTGATGAACTCATAGCCGATGTTATTGATGTAGGAATTTTGAGTAATATGTATCATAATCCAGTAAATGGACAACTCACAGAAACAGGTCTTGATACAGGGATTTTTGAAAATCCAGATGCCTCTGTCAAAGTTGAAATAAAAACATATCACGATAACGGTGCCGATACCCATGCTGCAACTTTTTCTGTTACATGTGATGATCTCGCCTTGAGCAATCACCCCGTAGATGCAATGGAAGCAACCCCGGGTGCTTTGAATATGTCAACAAGTAATATAGCAAGCAACCCCGCCGCTGTTGCCGGATCAGGTTCCGCAACATCTTATGTCGGAATAGGTGCTGTTTGGATCCCAACTATAAAACTGAGGAGTGGACAATATTTCCCTCAAGATTCCAGTGGATCCGATGAGTTAAAAGTATTTATCTCTACAATGGGATTTCTGCTGGATGAATATAATTTATATACTGATATTGATATTAAATGGCACAAAAATGCTAAATGGTTACTTTCTGAATACAATTATTATTATATGACAGATGCTGTTATCCCAGCATTAACACCTATTCCAACGCATGTTATTACAGTTGAAAATCAACCCACAACATGGAAAACTGAACCGCGATATACCATAAAAGTAAATTCCACTCCAGGCGATACAATCAGAGCTTATACAAAAAATGGAAGATATAAAGTCCCATATGATGAGGTTATTGTTTTGAAGGTGGAGATAGACGAAGAAATCGTAAACCTCTGCCACGATTCTTACACTGGAGAAACTTTGAACTTGACCACTGACAGTTTCTCTCCGTGTGGATTTACCTGGACAAGTGTTCCTGAAGGAGCAATCACTGGAACAGAAGATTCCATTTCAATCCCAGACGGATTAGACCCAGGAACATATACAGTAACAGCAACATCAAATGATTTGCCGAGTTTTTCCGATACTTGTACTGTGAACGTCCTTAAGGTGGAGTCCCTGCTTCCAGACAAAGGAATTGAAGTTGATGATTATGATGGAGATGATGACACTAAAACATTCGTTGTAGATATTTCAGATACATCAGGAGACATTGTTACAATTACTGCCACGCCCAACCCCCTGATAGCAGAAGCCGATCTCCCAGCTTCATGGACATTAACAGGAGGAACAGGAACAAATAAATTGGTCAGAACAATTTCTCAAACAACACCTGAAAAATATGTTTTTACTTGTACATTCGGAGCTTCATCTAAGACGACAACTGTTTATATACTGAAATCAGAATTTGAAATTTTTGCTGACTGTCCAAATAATTATCCCAGCGACGTTGGACATTCTTGGTGGCGATTAAATACTACTCCAGCAACTGGATTTCTACCACCTTACTTAGACGCATTTACCAATACATCTACAGGTTATTGGCCAACTGGAAACCTAGTACTTAGTCCCGGCGATGTTTTAACCGGAAACCAAGGGCATCCCAATTATGTAACCCACACCGACAAGATAACATTTGTCGAACTGAAGCAAGCATTAATTTATGTTGATAATTTAGATAATGTTCCTGGAAACTATAGTATTTATACAAACAATTGTACACATCAAGCAGTTATTGTTGCATCTCAAGCTGGAGTTACTATTCCTGCTTATCCACTTTTAGTAGATCCATGTGATCTAGCAGCTTGGATAAATGCGCAATAAAAACAATAATAGTAGAAAGGAAAATAAAATTATGAATAAAAAAATAATCATCACAATAATAGTAATAATTATCCTAATATCTTTTCTTTTGATTCTGAAAAAAGAGTCATCAAATTGTCCTCAATTTAATCCCGATATAGAAACTAAAAGAAATACAGAGAAAAAAAATAAAGAATACAGTAAAAATGAACCATTCAAAAATATATCTAAAGAAGAAACAGTTCATAAGAAAACTAAATCCAAAGATAAAAAAGTAGAAGGGAAACGAAAGGATAGTTCGGTAGAAGAAAATTATGAGCTTAAAAGAATAAAAGAAATAAAAGCGAAGCAAGAAGTATTAACTGAAAAAAGCAAAATAAGAGTTTATATGCCTAAAATAGATCAAATAGGAAATCTAAAATTATCTAACAAAATAATAAAATTCAAAGAAAGCATGAGTAAAGCAATAGAAGAAGCTAACGAACTGTTATCAAAAAAGAATTTAGAAATAAAAGAATGGAATCTTGCAAGATTTTCTAACCATACAGAAGGCAAAACGAGATTTTATATTAGATATTACCATGATCTAAGCATTCACAAATTTAGCAAACGGGTTTATTATACAGAAAACCATAAAACAGAAAACCATATAAAAGGTTATGAAATACAATTTAATGACAATGGAATATTCAAGCATTTTTGGAGAAGGGGGAAAACTGAAGCTTTCTTTTACAATAAGGAAGAAAAGCACTGGAAGTATGTTAATGAAACAAAGAAGGATAAAAAGAAAATTATAAAAGTTGTTGCTTGGGATAATGAAGGAAAAATTATTCTTGGAAAGAAAAATTAATACGTAAAGCAAGCCCTCCAGTCGCTCCGCTCCTTCCGGGAATATCGCTACCGCGGTAGCCGAGACCCCTGAAAAAACAATCTTTTCCCGAAAATCCGAGCTTACCCGCTCCGCGTGATCCAAAACGTTTCCCAAAATCCTTATTTTCCCTTGATTTCGAGCACAACAGAGTGCGTGTTGCCGTGCGTGTGATGTGAAGAGTGTGAGTATTGCGTTTGGTCACCACTTCAGCGTACGCATAACGCAGACTTCTGTAAAATAAATGGAAACATTTCAATCATTCAATCTTTTATTATTTTTCCGAGTTTTCCGATGTAAAAAAGTCTTTTTGTAATGCTTTTCCATTGATTTAACAGAAGAAGCCGTTATGCGACGCTGTGCGTTCTGCGGGCTACTGCGTGAAATTTTCCGACATAGCCAAGCTTTTCAATTTATCATTAATCATTAACCATTAATAATTACCATTCGCCCTCCGTGCCCAACCTCCATACTCCCACTCTCCACATCACCCGCACGGTTGTTCATACTGAGCGTATAGTATCGGCAAACCGTTTCCGTTTTTCTCCCGCCTTCCATTCATTCCGAACCAGCAAAATCAACTGCAATTCCGGCGGAAGCAATCCTTTAATTACGGGGTATAATTACGGGGTATGAATTACCGGGTACGATAAACTCTGATTTTTAAGTGAAGATTATTAAAAATTGCGGAGTTAGCATATCTTATATTTCTTTTCCCTAGCGTAGAAAATCAATCTAAGTCTTTTGACCTCAAAAACGGAGTTTTTAGCCCTCCGCTTGCTACCGCGGTAGCCGAGACTCCTGAAAAAACAATCTTTTCCCGAAAATCCAAGCTCACCCGCTTCGCGTGATCCAAAACTTTTCCCAAAGTACTTCGCTATCTCCGAGAGCGAAAACACAAGCTGTACACGTCCTCGGAGATGACGTACTACTAAAGTGCGTGTTACCGTGAGTGTGATGTGAAGAGTGGGAGTATTACGTTTGGTCACCACTTCAGCGTACGGATAACGCGGACTTCTGTAAAATAAATGGAAATATTTAAATCATTCAATTAATTACGGGGTATGAATTACCGGGTACGATAAACTCTGATTTTTAAGTGAAGATTATCCAAAATTGCGGAGTTAGCATATGTTATATTTCTTTTCCCTAGTGGCGAAAATCAATCTAAGTCTTTTGGCCTCAAAAACGGAGTTTTTAGCCCTCGCTCGCAAGCTCGCTTCGGAATTATCGCTACCGCGGTAGCCAAGTTCCCTGAAAAAACAATCTTTTCCCGAAAATCCAAGCTCACCCGCTTCGCGTGATCCAAAACGTTTCCCAAAGTACTTCGCTATCTCCGAGAGCGAAAATAAAAGCTGTACACGTCCTCGGAGATGACGTAGTACTAAAGTGCGTGTTAATTACGGGGTACGATACGATAAACCCTGATTTTTAATTCCGGGGTACGATACGATATAATTCCAGAGTACGATACGATAAACCCTGATTTTTAAGTAAGAATTTGGGGTAAATAAATGAGTTAAGATAGTTTACTTTGATTTTCCCTAGCGGCGCAAATCATTTTAAGCATTTTGAGGAGTAAAAACGGATACATTTCCCATTTTTCCTGAACCGAGAACGGCTTTTACCTCCCTCGCATTTAATTGGGGAATTGAAACAAAAACAAGGACATGGGTTGCCACGAATGCATGAATGGGGAATTTTATAATTGGGGAATTGAAACTGCAAATCGTTCGATGAAATATAATTTTTCTATGGTCACAAAATTCAGTTAGATTTGTAAGTATTTTATCTTTCCCTATCGCTATTGGTTAAGATACTGAATAATTTATCTTCTTTCAAGAGAGCTTTGATTTTTTTGGAATTTTATCATTGCGTATGGCATGTTTGTTCATTTTTCTTTTGATTTTGCTGACATCGATGCTGGCAAAAACGTCTGCTAGATTTGTCTTGCTCCCCATAATAATTTCCCGATAATGGGTGTTTTTCAAATTTCGTATTAATGGAGTATCTGCAACCATTCCTTGGATCGTATTGCCGATGGAATCTATAGCAGTTTTTCTTTTATTGTCTCGCGTAAAGTCTCTAAACATACGCTCCATAAGATTATTTGTTCTTTGTGGCTGAATTTCCTTTATTCCGTCATCAGTATTCACTTTAATAGGATCAGCGAAAAGTTGTTTTCTGTA
>JAYEIY010000338.1:0-4388 GCA_034660375.1 Verrucomicrobiota bacterium | reverse complement strand
GTTAGACTTTATGAGGGGCAAAGTACAGGTGGAGCATCAAAAGGTAAAGTTGGAAAAAAAACTGTAAGTGAAGCTCAACTTGTAGGACGTGGGGCTAGATATTGTCCTTTTAGGCAAGATGGAAAGGCGCATAAAAATTATTTTGCAGGCATATTCTCTTGGAGAATTTGCGGGAATAAAAGTAACAATTCCTTTGTCTCCTAAAAAAGACGGCACTAACTCTTCTGTTGAAGTCATACTTCCTGCATTTGAGGTTTTGTCACGCACAGACATAAAAGATGCAAAGCCAGAATTGGCAAAACCATTCTATGAAACATTTTCAGATGATATAAAATATTTCTGGTTTTATACCTTCACTGCAATCATTGTGTTTTTTGCTGTTATTCTCTTTCTTTTCTGGTATTTTGGTAAAAAACGGGTTTATACAAAACCTCCGCCTCCTCCATGGACAGTTGCGGAGTCCGCAATTTTTAAGCTACGCGAACAACTTCCTATGGATGCTCAGACTTTTTTCGTAAAAATAACTGACATACTTAAAGTCTATATTGAACATCGTTTTAAATTCAAAGCTGCTGAACAAACAACAGACGAATTCCTGTCTGAAATTCAGTATTCTTCTTCTATTCTTGAAAAAACACATAAAAAATCCCTAGGAGAATTTCTGAATGCTTCTGATATGGTTAAATTTGCTAAACAAAGAGCAAATCAGCAACAATTGTCAGAGACATTGAAGCAGGCAAGCGAATTTGTAATAGAAACAATTCCAAAAGAATTGAAAATTGAGAATCCTTAAATCTTTAAATCTAAAATCCTAAAATAATAAATGTCTTTTTATCATTTACATAGTCCATGGTATATCTTGATGCTAATTCCACTTCTTATTTGCGGAATCCTCGCATTCAGGAAGCGTCCTCCATCTATAATATTTTCTTCTTTGAAGATTTTTAAATCAACAGGCAAAAGAACTTTTAATCGGACACATATTCCTCTTATCCTTCAAATTATAGGAATTGTTTTTTTGATCTATGCACTTATGCGTCCACAAAAGGGGATTGAAAGATTTGTAGAAAAGGCGGAAGGAATAGATATTATGCTTTTGCTTGATGTCTCGGGGAGCATGAAAGCTTACGATGTTCCTGCTTCAATTATAACAAATGACGAATTGGAAAGGGCCTATAATTCAGGAAAACTAAAAAACAGGATGATGGTTGCAAAAAATGAATTGAAGAAATTTGTAGAGAGGCGTCCTAATGACAGGATTGGTTTGATTGCGTTTTCCGGTCATCCGTATTCTGTTTGTCCTCCAACTCTAGATCACGATTTTCTTACTGGACATCTAAAAAATCTTGAAAGTGGCATGCTAACTGATGGGACAGGGATTGCATCACCGGTTGCAATAGGAACATCACAGTTAAAGGATTCAAAATCTAAACGAAAAATAATGGTTCTTTTTACAGATGGGGAAAACAATGTAGATACAGATATTACCCCGCGTCAGGCTGCTAAATTGGCAAAAACATTTGATTTAACTCTTTATACCGTGGGAGTGGGAAGTGACCGTGCCGTATTCCCCCGTAGAAGTTTTTTTGGAGGAACCTCTCTGCAAGCTGCTCCAAATAGTCTTGACAGTGAACTGCTTGAGGATATGGCAGATGCTACTGGTGGACGTTTTTTTAAAGCAGAGGATTCGGATGGATTTAAAAATGTAATGGAAGAGATAGATAAGCTTGAAACAACGTCTATGGAACAACCTCGCTATTTATCATACAAAGAACGTTTTACCAGTT
The DNA here is from genome assembly GCA_034660375.1 of Verrucomicrobiota bacterium. Classification (GTDB taxonomy): domain Bacteria; phylum Verrucomicrobiota; class Lentisphaeria; order UBA2565; family JAYEIY01; genus JAYEIY01. Next base: position 2,601 of record JAYEIY010000338.1, on the reverse strand, counting down.
GGTTACTGGCAGGAATGATTCTTATTTTGTTGTCATTTCTTCTTGAATATACACTCACCCTTAAAATTCCATAAATGGAGAACTGAAACATGAGTTTTAGAAGTACTGAAATATTATATCATATTATTTGGTTTATTCCGTTAGCATTTATTGTTCTGGTGTATGCCTCTACAAAAAGAAAGCGTATACTAAAATCCTTTCTTGGAGATAAGATGCAGAAGAGATTATCTGTCAATAATAGTTCTCAGAAGCGTGCGTGGAGATTTTTTTTATCATCTACAGCGATTCTTTTTCTATTTATTGCTTTTGCTCGTCCGTGGTGGGGAAAACATCTTGTTAATATACCACAGAAAAACAGAGATTTACTTGTAGTACTTGACACTTCCCGAAGTATGTTGGCAAAAGATGTGGCTCCTTCACGCATGAAACACGCAAAGTGGTGGATCAAAAAACTTCTTGAACATTCTCCGGGAGACCGTTTTGGTTTAGTTGCTTTTGCCGGTGATGCATATACGGAGTGTCCTCTTACTCAGAGTATTGACAGTTTCATGTTGTTTCTTAACGATGCGGATACAGATACGATTGCTGTAGGTGGAACAAATATTGAGAATGCACTAGAGACGGCAATGAATGCATTTGAAGCGGCAGAAGGTGGACACAAGGCAATCATTTTGATTACCGATGGAGATGAACTCCAGGGCGATTATCAAAATATTTTATCTGATCTTTCAAAATCGGAAATTCCTATTTTTGTTGTTGGTATAGGCGACCCGTCAAAACCGGGATTAATTCAACTTGAGAATAACAAATTACTTCGCGATAAAGATGGTGAACTTGTAAAAAGTAGATTAAATGAAACGGCTTTAGAAAATATTGCTTTAAAGACAAACGGTATTTATGTTCGTTCGACAACTGTTTCCTCGGGGCTCAATCCAGTTCTTGAACAAGTGAAATCTCTTGTTCCTGAAGAGCATAAACCCGGCGCAAGTATGAAACCTATAGAAAAATATCAAATCCCATTGTTTATAGCTGTAATCTTTTTATTAATTCAATTATGCATAGGTGAAAGAAAAAGCATCCCAAAAATAAAACTGATAGTTTGCTCCCTCCTTATTTTTTCTCTCAAGTTACAGGCTCAATCACCTGTCCAAAACAATCTTCAGCTTAATTCTCTTCCCAAACAACAACCTTCTTCTTCTCCAGATAATAAAGAAAAAGATATAGCAGAAAAAGTAGCTGTAGAAAGAGAAAAGAGACTTGTTGACTCTAAAAAACGCTTAAGAGAATTAGAAAAAGAAATACAGGAACTGGAAGAAGAAGACAAGAAAAATGAACAGGAAATTGCAAGGTTGACATATAATTCTTCCCTACTTCATATTTATTTAGATGAACTAGAAAAGGCAGAAGAAAAATTGCATACAGTAGTCGCTCTAGTAGAAAAGATAAAAAACCAAAAGTTAAGTTCTGCGGCATACCAGAATCTTGCAGTAATAAAACAAAAAGAAGCAGAAAAAATCCTTCTATCTGATCCGGACAAGGCCTTGGAAATACTCGAAGAAGGCGAAATTTTTAATAAAGAGGCTATGAGAATGCCGCAGGTTGATAAAAAAACATTTCTCAATCAGGAATTGCTTTACAAAAATAAAATACTTGCAAAACAGATAAGTAAAATAAAGAAAGAACTGGAAAAATTAAATAAAGAGGCTTTGAAAAAGACTGCAGAAGCTATGCAAAGTCAGCAAAAATATAATTCGGAAAAAGATTCGACTGGTTCAAAAGCAAAAAAACAGCTAAATGATGCACAAAATAAGGCAAACAATGCAGAAAATGCAGTGAATAATTATTCAAATGCAGCCAAACAACTAAAGCAGGATAAAGCCGCAAAAATGATTGATAAAGCCACTGCAGAAATAAATAATGCACAACAGCAACAACAGGAACTGAAAATGCCTCTTTCAGATGAAGCCAGAAAAAAAACAGAACAACAAATAATAAAACATTTTGAGAATGCAATCAAGTTGCTTGGTGGACAGACTGATAAACAAAACAAAAAACAAGATAAGCAAGAGAAAGACAAAAACGATAAACAACAAAAATCCGAACAGAAAAAACAACAACAGAAACAACAAGAAAAAAAGAAAGGCAAACAGAAAAATAAAAAAACTCAGACTCCTGAAGACTTGATGAAGCAACTGGAAGAACAACAGAAACAAGCCAAAAAAGCTGAAAAAGAGGATAAAAAGAAATTTGATAAGAATCAGGCTATGATGCTTTTACGACGCATGCAGGAAAAAGAGCAGGACCTCCGTGAAGCAATCAAAAAACAACGCTCACAGAAAAATTCAAAACACCAGAAAATAGAAAAAAATTGGTGATTTACGAGCTAAACTTTGCTTCGCAAATTTAAAGTTATTACAAACAGTTTTATCTTTTTTTAAAGTATCTCTGTTTTGGGGGATTCTCATTTGAAGTAGCCCCGTTTTGCGGGGCGTTAGCAAAAAGAAGCTGTTGCTGCTTATATTCAAGATATAAGTAAATAAGGAGTTTAATATGAATGAAAATAGAAGTATATTTGCTCTAGATGGTATCGTTGGTATGTTG
>JAYEIY010000337.1:0-4388 GCA_034660375.1 Verrucomicrobiota bacterium | reverse complement strand
GCGGATTTTTGATATTGTAGAATTTTTGGTGACCCTATAAACAGATAAAGGGAGTTAATTTTGCGGAGTCCGCAAAACTCCAACAATTTTTGTTGTTTTTTTGGAGTAATGCATTCAGAAAGTTTTTGTAAAATAAGAGCTTTTTCTGAGTAAGAGGGTGTGTATGGCAGAGATCTCGAATTATAGGATCTTTCTGGAAATAAATCTTTATATGATACTTTGAACGTTTTAGTTATATTTATATCATGTTCCATCCAATTTAAAATTAACATTACTAATTCGCGTGCATGTTTTTTTTCTATTGGACTTTCTGTCGATGCAATTGATAAAGTTGCTGCAGAAGAAAATGCTGTACGACCTCGAAAGTATTTTTTTACTATTAATGCAGCTCCCTGTTCCTGTTCTTTATTTTTTGACCTCCAGCTTGCTGCGACGATACCATCGGTCGGTATAATATCTAACTTGACTCCAGCAGATATTGAATAGTAATCCCTGGCATTTGAGGAAAAAATATCCGTTGTTTGATTGGGTTTTATCCATATATATTCCTCAAGATAAGACTGTCCCTTTTTAGTTTTACCTCGAAGAATTTTATCATACTTGTAATCTCCATATTTAAGTCCGCATAGCTTATCAAAATATTTCTGTTCATACTCTGAAGGCATCATTTCGACTGTTTTCAGCCCCTGCCAAAAGACATTTCCTCCATGTTTTATATACGCATCTATAGCTTTCCAAAATGATTTAGTCCATAAATCTTGTTTTATTACCAGAATTGTTTTATATGAACTAAGTATTTCAGGATTTTCTACAACATTTTGAAATAAAAGAATCTCACTGGAAAGATTTCTGTTTTTGAAGAAAACCTTCAGTTCTCTGGCATCCTGCATAGAAAGAGTTTCGGGGGATTTTTTATTTACATCAAGCTCCTCTTTAGGCATAAGAATACCTATCTCAACTTTTCTTAGAATTTGGACACGAGGCAAAAGACTTTTGCATCCTGAAAAGATTCCCAAAGCAAAGCAAACTAAAAAACATGTAATTATCTTAAGTTTAAATCTCATATTAGTTTTTTTCGAACAACAGGCATTTGATGTTAAAGGATTTATCATAAGAGTTAATCCCTTAACTATAATATTTGTGTTTTTATGGCAAGATTTTCTTAAAAATCAAGATTAAAAATAATACTTTGAAGTCTCGAAATAGTCGTAAATCCCACCTCTTATTTTATCCTTTTTTTCAAGATTATTCATAAAGACAATTGATCTATCCGTATCTTATCTTAGAAAAATTAAGGTAATTCTATTTTCCTTTGATGCAATCAATTATCTAAATCTTAAGAAAAAAGTTTTTTTTGATCATTTTTTTTGAACTCTCTGAATAGCGATTAGTTTAAGTGAAAATAAATAATTCCTTTTAGAAAAAGAAGTAAGTATAAATTATGCAAGCATTAAAATTTGAAACAGATGTGTGTAGTGACACAATTAAGATACCCAATAAATTCAGAAAGAATGTTATGAATCATCATATTGAAGTTATTATGATCTATCAACAAAATAAAAAAGTTAAAGAAAACCATAAAAAAACATGATAAATGTTTTTTCTGACAAATTCCAGGTAGATAAAATAAATAAGTTTTCAAAAGAAGAATTACATGAAAGATAAAAACGTTTTTATTGATACAAATATCTTAACTTATGCGATTATGGATGATAAATCAGCAAAGCATTCAAATGCCCGCACCTTTCTAGAAAACATGGACAATAAAAAATAAATTCGGCTTTTCAATTTGGGATTCATTAATAAAATCCCACTCTGGAAGAGATGCAGCACGAACAAGTTTTCGATTAAATCTTTGATGATTGCATTCTCCGCAATCAATGGATTTATATAATCGTAATCGTTTGATATCTCCAATTTGAAAAACCTAGAAACAGTGTCAAATGTTTTTGTACTTGTTAAGAGTCCATCTATTTCTTTTATAGAAGTTATTATTTAATGCACTACAATTCTCATATTCGCAGATTGTCCAGCAGAATTTGAGCAAGAAACTTGATAATTCCCTTTTTTTATAGTCCAGAATAGTTGCTGTGTATCTCTCGTTTTTCCGTAGAATTTATTATCTATGAACCAGTATATTGTATCGGATGTTTCTTCTACTTTTAGTTGAAGTTTTTGTGAATTGGATTTTTTTGATAAAGGGATAGAAATATAAGTATTTTTTTCTGGAGATATGATTTTGAGTTTTTTACTCTTTGGTAATGTCTTGACTATGGGATTATTAGAATGATATTTTTTGCAGTCCTGACATCCTCTATAGAGTTTATTTTTTGATATAAAGGCTTCCTCTTTTTTATCGCAGAAAAGACTTGCGGGCTTTCCTGTTATGCAACATATTTCGATTTTTTTGATATCCTGGGGAATAGATAAGTTAGTTTTGTTATTCTTGGATATTTCTTTTAAAATCTCAGCACATAAAGGAGCTGCAACATCTGCCCCGACCAGTTCCCTTGAGGCAGTACCATTCACATTTCCAAGCCATATACCTACTGTGTGTGTGTGTGTAAAGCCAATTGTCCATGCATCATGATGGGCATAAGATGTTCCCGTTTTCCAGGAAAAATCAAAATCATTATTATTCAAGATAAGGCGGTTTTTTGGTTCTCTATTGGAATTTTTGAGTATTTCAACGGTTAAAAATGCAGATGCCTGTGAAATAACTCTTCGAGAAGAAAATATTTTCTCTTCGAGAAATGTATAGGGTTTATATATTCCATTATTAGGAAAGATTGTGTAGGCACTTGTCAGATCAAGAAGTGTTATATCCGCAGAACCTAGAATCAAGGAAAGTCCATAGTGTGAAGGATTTTTTTCCAGTGTTGATATCCCACAATCTTTTAAAAAATCCATAAAATTATCAACTCCGGCTTTATGCAGAAGCTGAACAGCTGGAATATTGTATGAATATCTAAGAGCCTCTGACACAGAAACTCTCCCATGAAATTTAAGATCATAATTTTGCGGTACATAACCATTAATATTTAGTGGAGCGTCAGAAATAAACGAAGAAGGCAATAGCTCAGAATTTTCAAATCTAAGGCTATATACAAATGGTTTTAATGCTGACCCTGGAGAGCGCCCGCATATTGCAGCGTTAACCTGTCCATTATTAAGTGAATCAAAGAAATTTGGTGCTCCGACCATCGACAAAACGGCTCCAGAACTGTTCTCGATAACAACTACAGCTCCATTATCTACATTGTGAAGAGATGAGAGTTTTTTTCTTAATGCACATTGTGCAAAATCTTGAATTTGTGGTCGCAGTGTTGTTAGAATCTTTTTTTTATCCGAATATTTTTTTTTGAGTAGTCGGGTAAAGTGAGGCGCGTGAAAGGGGTGCTTGGATATATTAAGAGAAACTGCTTGGTTTTGTGCAATTTTACACTCCTTCTTTGATATAAAATTCATCGTAAGCATTCTATCAAGCACAAAATCTCTGCGTTTTTTCGCTTTTTCGGGATACTTATCTGGTCGGTATCCACTTGGACGCTGGGGAAGTCCAGTCAAGAGGGCTGCTTCAGATAAATTCAAATCTGATGCACTTTTATTAAAGAAATGCTTTGATGCAGCTTCAATACCATAATAATTCCCTCCAAAAGGAGCAACATTAAGATAATATTCAAGAATCTCATCTTTGGAATAAATTTGTTCAATCTGAAAAGCTCTGAATGACTCAATTATTTTCGTGTAAAAAGTACGCTTACCCCCAAAAGTCATTCGCATACATTGCATTGTTATTGTTGATGCACCAGAGATCTTCTTGCAGCTTCTTATGTTTGAGAGAATGGCACGGCAAATAGATATAGGATCTACGCCAAGATGGAAATAAAAACGTTCGTCTTCTGTCGCAATCAGGGCATTGATTACATGTGGACTAACTTTTTTCAGGGGAATTTCAAATGTCCATGAATCTTTCTTCCCAAGAAAAGAACGTAACACTTCATTTTTGTATCCAAAAACAGTTGCAGAAGAACGATCTGCCAGCCTTTGATTTAATTTCTCCAGAGGAAAGGGAAAGAAGTAAGACAGGGAAAAATAGATCGAAACAATCAAAATAAGCGAAAGGAAAAGTCCCAGTGATATAAATTTAATTTTTCTTTTCAGTCGCATAAATATTCTTCTTTCCTTCTTATTTCACGCTGATATTTTTAAAATCACCCACAGATTTTATCTTAGGATCATACATACATTCGGCATATACGGGTGGTAGGGTGTAGGTTCCTTTTGTTATGGCACGAACTGTATAGTAATATTTAGATTTGCCTGATTTCAGAGATGTAAAAACTAATAGTCTGTCATCCCGACTTTCTACAAAATCAGGTTTGATA
>JAYEIY010000336.1:0-4402 GCA_034660375.1 Verrucomicrobiota bacterium | reverse complement strand
CAAACAGAAGGGCAGAACAACACATAAAATCTATGATAATAAAGGCAGACTTGAAAAAAATATTAATCCAGACAACTCTACAGAAACTATCTATTATCAGAAAGGTTCAAACCGCAAGATAGCATCCCTGCATCAAAATATCCTCACAAAATATATCTATAACAACCAAGGACAAATGATCAAAGTTGCAAAAGTCCCCTCCCCTGACCTAAAAAAATCTACTTCCCAAAAAGAACGTATCGAACTCTTTGACAAAAATACCGTCTCTAAAATCTCATACGATGACTTCGGATACAAATCAAAAATGATGACTCTCACTGCAAATACAACAATGCAGAACCCACAATGGAGACTCGCTGCAAAATTCAATTATTCCATAAACGGAAAACTTGAAAATTCACTTACCCCACTATCCACTTCAGGTGCAACACTCAGAACATTCCAACATGACGCAGTATCTAACGGAACACAAAAAACAACTGTCTATGAACAGTTCCTGGAACATCCGGATTTCCACAAAAACAAATACAATACAAATCTAACCGGAATACAAAAAACAGAAAAACAACTGCTCAAAACACAATTCTACCGCAATAATAAATTAATAAAATCTATCGACCAACTTGGCAATACAACAGAATTCTTCTATACAGCCGGTGGAATGCTACTAAGAACCGAAACTAATGGAAAAACTCAAACCAGACAATTCTATAATGATAAAGGACAACTCACCGCATCAAGAGACGCAATAGGACGCATCACGAAAAAAGAATATGATCAATTCGGAAACCTCTCTAAAATTATCAGACCCGATGGATCAGAAATAAAATATAATTATTCCAAATATGGACGCCTGCTTTCAAAAACAGGCGCATCTCAGTACCCAATAGGTTTCGAATACTCCCCATTCGGAGAAATGGTCTCATATACAGACGGTAACGGTTCAGAAACATTCTTTGAATATGATACAGCAGGAAAATTGATAAAAAGAACCTGGGCAAATGGCTCAACAGTAACCTATTCATACAATCGCATCGGACAGCTCAAAACCAAAGACGAAAACAATAGATTAACCAACTATTCGTATGATAAGCGAAACAGACTTACTAATGTTTCAATCTCAGATATAGACGGTGCATACACCCGAAAAACTGAGTACATGAACTCTTTCTCAGGACTGCCTTCATCAATAACAGATGATAATTCACAAATAAAATACAAATATGATCGCTTTGGAAGGTTGCTTTTAGAAAAAGGTCCGATAGGAACAATAACATATCAATACTCTCCACGTGGAAAAATCAAGACAAAAACATGTTCATTCACATCAAATCCCGGTGAAAAGTTCACAACAGCATATTTTTATGATGCACATAGTCGAATTATCGGAATAAAATCACATGCAGGGAGATTCAAATATACTCGAAACAAAAAAGGTCAGATAATCTCTCTTGAGTCTGATGATATGAAAATTATCAGCAAATATGATGAGATAGGACGACTTCAAAAGAAAATCTTAAAAACCAAAAAATCCACAAAACTCCTTGCATCATATAAATACGATAAACTTAACCGACGTATCGCCGCAAAAGTAAATGATACTCTCTGGCAATACAAATATGACCCGTTTGATCAGCTCATTGCAGCACAGGGAAAAGCAAAAGACGGAGAAATTTTCAACTTCAATTATCAATTTGATCCGATTGGCAATAGACTCAAAGATAAGCAAAATTCCTACTGTTACAACCAATTAAACCAACTCGCAGAAGCGGAAAATAGAAAATCAAAACAAAAAACACAATACAAATATGATGATTTCGGAAATTTAACCAGTAGCGTAGGCATTCCTGCCTGCGACCAAAGTACCGTAGGCATTCCTGCCTGCGATAAAAAGGTCTATACCTACAACCTCCGCAACCGCCTAATCAAAGTAGAATCCCCCGAAAACACAACAACATACAAATACGATCCACTAGGACAAAGAATAAAATCCGTGTCAATTAGTGCAATTAGTGGACAAACCAAAACAACCACCTATCTAATGTCCGGAATGATCGAACAGGCACGCACAGTAAGCAGTTCAGCCACAAGTATGGATAACTACACATTCCACACACTCGGACTTGATATGGCAGGTACACTAACCTCCACCGGAGGTGTCGGAGCAGTCTTGGCATCATCAAGCGTACACAAGCGTTACCGAGAAGATTTGCCTCTAAAATTTCAATCATATCAGTACTTGTACGACGGCAACGGAAATGTAATTGCCACTTGCAACCGAATCGGTGAATATTCGTCACAATTTACTTATGCCCCCTTCGGAAAAATCATAAAATCCACCGGACGTAACAAAAACAAAACCTGCTTCAACTTCTCCACCAAACCCGTTGATGATACGGGGTTGGTGTATTATGGATATCGGAGCTACGATCCTGAATTGGGACGTTGGTTGAATCGGGATCCCATTGGGGAATTTGGAGGATTGAATGTTTATGGGTTTGTTGTAAACCATCCAACCTCTCGTTGCGATATATTAGGTCTAGAGACAGCAAAATGTACAAAATTCATAGGTTCAGCTCCGACAAGGACATATTTGGGAGCAATGCCATATGGATCGGTAGGGGGAGGAAGTAGTGGAAGTTCTTCTTCAGATCAAGCAATACTCGTCTACAGATGTGAACAAATTATACAATATAATTGTGAATGTTGCGAAGGTTCATTTGAATTTTATACAGAAATAGTAACAAATGAATCTGTCACCGTATCTCCAGGAGATGGTTTCGGTGATTTTTTCTGGGATGGTATACCAGGGACTTGGCCTCCGGCAGGTTCAGGAGCTGGTTTGATTGATATTATTTTAACTTGGATAATTAATAATGGAATGCCATCTTGGGGAACGCCAGACACGGCAACTTATCTAGGGGGAATCGCACCTAGCAGTGCTCTGACAGGGAATTGTGTTGGAACAACTGTAAGTGAAGAACCAGATCCAAACAATGTTAATTGTGATAGTTATTTTTAAAGTAATAGTGGACTATAATAAAAATTAAAGATTTTAATAATGAAAAGATACGGTATCAGATTTGTTGTTAGTTTTATTTTCCTTTTATTAGGTTTTTATGTTGGACGATATCCATATAGAAATTTAAAATTTTATTCTAATCATAATGAAAAAATTATCTATCCCCCTAAACATCCGGTTTACGGATTATATTTACATGAATTATCATATCTGCTATATCAATTAAAACAAAAAAATTTAAAAGAACTAGAGCGTAGAGGAAATTATTTTTTAGATTTAGCATTATATGATGCGACAAAACGGAAACAAATACTTACAGAAGAAGAAAAAGAAAAATTAATTTCAACTTTAATGTATGTAGCTGTTTTTAGAGAAATTTATCCTCGTCCAAAAAATATAATTAATAATAAGAAATCTATTCCTATTGATTCTATGCTTGATGAAGTAATTATAGAAAATCCAAATCTCTATGATAAATTTAAAAAATCATCATATTTTGACGAATATTTTTTAAATGGTAGTTCTAAGAAAAACTCAAAGAGAGTTAAGAAGGGAAAGCAAAATATAGAACGAGGACTTGGGACCTTCTTTTTTGAAGAAACACAAAAAACAGTAAAATAACACATTCTCAGAAATCGCAATTAAAGAATAGCGGAGCCAGAGTTTTTTCTAGTAATTCCGGGGTACGATAAATTCCGGGGTACGATACTATAAACTCTGATTTTTAAGTGAAGATTTAATTCCGGGGTACGATACTATAAACTCTGATTTTTAAGTAAAGATTATTCAAAATTGCGGAGTTAGCATATCTTCTATTGATTTTCCCTAGCGGAGCAAATCAATTTAAGCATTTTAACCTCAAAAGATCCTTTCTTTTGGAAAAAGAAATCATTCTATTGGAAAGAAAAGCTAAGGTATTGAAGAAGTGCTACAAAGATCCTTTCTTTTGGGAAAAGAAATCATTCTATTGGAAAGAAAAGCTAAGGTATTGAAGAAGTACTACAGAGATCCTTTCTTTTTCCCGAAAAGAAACCGCAAAGCGCTTTCCCTCCGGTCGCAAGCTCCCTCCGGGAATATCGCTGCCGCGGTAGCCGAGACCCCTGAAAAAACAATCTTTTCCCGAAAATCCGAGTTCTCCCACTCCGTGTGATTTGTAACGTTTCCCAAAGTACTTCGCTATCTCCGAGAGCGAAAACAGAAGCTGTACACGTCCTCGGAGATGACGTACTACTAAAATGCGTATTGCCGTGCGGGTGATGTGAAGAGTTGGATACTTTCCCCATTCTCTCAAATTTCAAACAACCGAAATTCGAGAAAATAGGAAAATTATCCATATTTCTGCATTCGCAGAAAGTAAGAACGAGTTTTCTAACCTCGCTC
>JAYEIY010000335.1:0-4450 GCA_034660375.1 Verrucomicrobiota bacterium | reverse complement strand
TTTTGCTAAGGTGCCTGATTTAATCAGTTGATATTCTTTTGAACCTTCATAATGATAACCACTCCTTGATTCTGAAAGAACCCAGTTCCAGTGAACAAAAAGCAAGTCAGCCTTTAATCTCTTCTTCTCGGGAGCAAAGATTTCTCCCTCTGCATTAAGAATCACAAATTTAAAACGTTCTTTCACTCCACGTTGAACCGTTCCTTCACGCATGCGTTTTAAACCAAGGTAAAATGGCTGCGTATCCATCTTCCTGCTACAGACTCTCGTAACACTCCTCCCCCCCATTTCTTTCACAGATGCTACAAATTGAATTTCTATAGGCGAAGAAAGTTTTCCTTTTGCCGCAGGCTTTACAGAAAAAATAGCTTCTCCTTCTGAATCAAGAGTCTTTTTCCCAAGTTTAATCTTCACGGCATTATCTTTTTTTTCAGGAGTAATAAACGAATAAGAGGAATAATTTTTAGGAGCGAATATGCTTGAGAATATACGATAATAAGCGTACACTTTTCTATTGGCACCTGGGGCACCGAAAAGGTGCCTGGCCTTTACTTTAAAATCTATAGTATCTTTCAACTGAAAACGTTTTTCATCTGCCTTGATAGATAGCTTTATTTTGTCTGGGATAAAATCTTCGACAAGGAATGTTGTGATTCCAATGGTCTCTTTGCTCTCAGGAAGTTGCATTTTCAACTGGTATTTACCTGTTCTAGCAGTATGTGGAATATCTATATCCCAGGAGCAATCTCCAGCGTCAGATAAAAGAATAGTTTTTTCAACAAAAATATTGCCATCTGGACGAATTACATTCAAGACGACAGGAAAGCTTTCGGGTAGTTCCAAGTGTGTCTTTTCATACATTCTTACCAAAGCCTTTGAATGAACAGTTTCCCCCGGGCGATATACTCCACGTTCAGTAAAAATAAATGCATCATAGGCTCCAGGATCATTTTCTCTGCCGAGAAGCTCAAGTTCAGACAGTTCCATCTTTCCTTTGCTCAGTTCCAATACAGTAAATTTCTCATTTTTGGAAACTATAACTGCATAAGGTTTGCCATCATTTTCAAAGGCAACATCTTTAAAATGCACGACCCCATCTTTATTTGTCTTTCCGGTAAGAAGACATTGATTTTTGTTTGTAATTAACTTTACTTCGGCATTTTCTACAGAATGTAAATCGTTCAAACTAGTTACCCATACACAAAAATCTGTATCAGACTTTTTTACAGAAATTCCCATATCTGTCAACATGACAAGTTTCTCGCTATAGTAATCTTTTGAATCCATACCATATCCATGTGCTTTGACTATAAAAATACCTGTTTCTTGGTCTTTCAAAAATGATTTTAAATCCAAGTGATGAATCACTTTTTCATTAAAGTCATCTTCTATCCTAATTTCTTTTTTAGCCAATTCTTTAGAAAACTTTTCTTTAGAGGAATAATAAGAACTTTGTAGATAATGAATAACATTGTTGGAATAAACTTGATGGGCAACAAAAGTAATCTTAGAAAGATTGACTGTTTCAAATGATAGTTTCATCTTTCCTTTGTCAGAAAGATAATTTCCCTTACCTGTAAATCTAACAGCCGGCCTATAGTCACGCATACGCAGAGAACGTGAAAAATCTTTTCCTATAAATGTATTGTTTTTCCCAGGCAATCCCTTAAAAAAAGTTATACGATAACGTTTCCCCGCTTCAAAGTTGCCAGAAATTAGATAATTATAATAGTTATCTTTGATCCACCAATTTACAGCTGGTTCTATCTTAAGGTAACTTTTTAATGCTGTTTTTTTTACAGAATGATTAAATCTTAATTTTATCGAATGTTCATTTGACCAGTTTACATAGCTGTCTAGATAATTAACTTTTAGTTCTTTATCAAGCATCAAAGTATAAATACGCGTACGAAAGAGCTTTAATTTATCCGTCTCATCTTTTAATGATTTACTTAGAACTATCAGAAGTTTTTTAGAAATACCTCTTTTTACATTAATTGAAATAAGCCTAGAGTTTTTATCTTTTTCAATACTATAATCAAGCTTGTTCGTCTGAAAATCATCAGGATTTTTAAAAACTTTTTCTGGATTTTCACCTATTTTATTTTTTAATGGAGTAGAAAATGGAAATATGGCCAAATGCTGATTCAAGTCATCAGAATAAACCTTTTCTGAGAATTCAAGTGCCAGATTTGCCTCATTGCCTCCAGAATAATCTGTCTGGTAAATATCATAAGAATAAAAAACGTCTTTTGTTGACACTTTCAAAATTTCAGGCAATGTGATAGACTCCATAGGTTGTTTTTGAGAATTTTCGACACGTTTTTCCTTTTGGCTTGGCAATAAAATATATCCCTTAATATTCATATAAAAAAGTATATTGACAACAACTAAAGTCATTGATATCCAAAACCATACATTTTTAAGCATTTTTTCCATAATCAAAACTCCTTTTTTATGCCTTATTTATTATTTTAATCGGCATTTTTCATATTTAGACATTGCACGAAAAACCTTTTTCACTTCGCTCGAAGACTTTTCATACACTGTTATTTCTGTTTGCAATTGTTTTTTGAGTAAATAAGACTAAAAATAATTATAAAGGAGTCAGTATTAATCTCAAATAAAGTTCAAAATCTCTAATTTTGAACCTAGAAAGCCTGTACGAAAAGTTTTTTGGCTCTTTAAAAACCTTTTCGTGCAGGCTCTATTGAAGTTATTTTACTCTACACGTTTAAGAATACCAAGCGCAAAAAGGCTATTCTTAATCTAAGGTAAATGGTTAAAAAGACAAATAAATTTCGCCTAAAATCAGAGATTTATGCTTTCATTAATAAATCAATGAAGTTTTCTTCTGTTTTTATTCCAGGTAGCCGTTCTGCTGGAAATTTGCCTCTATATTTGCCTTATTCCTAGCCATAAGCAGTGCTAGTTCAGAATGTTCTTTTGATTCTTCACCTATCTTTTAGACAGTTTATAGTTTTTTATCCCGAATTACGAAGTTAAATACTGTCTTTTTATTGTTTTTAGAGATTTTCCCTCCAATTAAAAGCGGTGCAAAGAAAGCACCGCAGTCCAAAGATGCGCGTTGCGAATCAAAAAAATACGCTAATTAGCAAAAATGTTAGTTTTTTCGTGCGAAGCACTTTGGAGTGCCGAGGCTCTGCCTCGCTTTTAATTTTACAGATAATTAGACCATGGACGAAAAGAGGTTTGGGTTGCCACACTTTGCTTGCAATGAGGCTGATTTTACATCAGCAATGACCAACGGGAATGGCAAATGCACGAATAAGGGGTTTTTTATACGAATTTCAAACAATTATTTATGATGTTTTGATTAGCTTTTTTTTATGAAAAACTCTTTTGGATTTTTTTAGATGCTCCTGTAATTGTATCCATATTGCAATCTGGTATTTAGAATATATACCCTAATTTGATTGGGATTAGGGCTGTTCAATTCTAAATTTTTAAGTTGATTTATTTGTGCCAACGGCACATTTCATATTAGCCTAGGATTTCAACCCTAGGATTATGTATTTAAAAATGTCATGCTCTGAAAGAGCATTTCATAAATTAGAATATTTTTTATGAAAAACTCTTTTGGATTTTTTTTAAATCCTCTTGTAATTGTATCCATATTGCAATCTGGTATTTATAATATAGATTCTAACTTAATTGGGATTTTTAATGTAAGAGTTCCTTTTTTTTGTTTCTGGTTTTAATATAATATAATGTGATTAGTCTTTTTATTTATGGGGATTGTCAGAATAATTTGTCATGAAGAGATATGGCATTATTTTAGAAATCCGTTATTTTATGTGATAATAAATATTGAGATTAATCTAAAAAAAGGGACTTTGTCTTCCAAATCAAAAGATAGACAAAGCCCACAATATAACATGCAAATAATGTGTAATAATTTTTCGACTATTCAAGCGTATATCGTAGATATCTTTTTGTCTATTGCAATTCTTCGTCCATCAGAATGTCCTCTATGTGATAGCAAGAGACCCCATTGGCGACATGGGCATTATGAACGTTTTGCTTCTTGCTCTGCCTCTTGCTTCAATATTAAAATTTATCGTTTTTACTGTCTGATTGCAAAAAAAACAATGAGTCTTTTTCCCTCATTTCTTCTTCCAAATAAAATATACTCTGCTTTCGATATAAGTCTGGCTCTGTTTTTAATTTTGCATTATGAGAAAAGCATTCTCTCAGTGAAAAACTTCTGGGGCTTCCATATAGATCTCTTATTACTTCATGGCTGAAAAATTGGAATTTTAGCAGTCCTGGAATTATTTCTACGCTACGATCATCAAAATATTCAGAGACAATAAAAGGAATCAATAATTTTTTCAAAAAAAGTCATAAAAGCAAATATGTAACCGGAAATTCAATTCTTGCTTTTAGAACATGCATGAAAGTTGCTTTTCCCGACTTTGACTTTGAT
>JAYEIY010000334.1:0-4470 GCA_034660375.1 Verrucomicrobiota bacterium | reverse complement strand
ATGTAAGTTATGTTTCATGATAATATTCCTTTTTTTGAATAATTTTGCTTGATTAAACAATAAGGAATATTACCTCTTTTATTCTGATTACTACGGAATTCTATTTGCTTTTTTTACTTGTTGTCTAAGCAGGAAGGTGTGAGGTCTGCTGGTCCTATACACATGATGCATTATCGGCCGCATTTGGAGATAAGAATCATAAAATACTCGCAATTTAGAATTTCATTCAATAAGATTATTGTTTAGAAAGAAAAAGAGATCCTTCCTAGTACAAGAAGAATCTCTTTGCAAACATTTATTATTAGTGACTTTCAGATTATACGTTAACCCAGACTTTCTTTTCAGATGACTCTAAGGCAAGTTCTGCAAGTTGAACTCCTTTAGCTCCTTCAAGAAGATTCCATTGAAATGGAGTATCACAAACAATATGTTTCAAGAATAATTCCCATTGAATCTTAAAAGCATTATCATAATCCTGTTGTTCGGGCATTTTTTGCCAAGTATCGAAAAAATCAATACCCTGGGCAATTTCAGGGTTCCATATTGGACGGGGGGTTGCACCGTATGGTTGTATCCAGCAATCTCTCAGTCCAACGACTGCAGAACCCTTGGTTCCATCAACCTGCAATGTCAACAAATCATCTCTGCGCACTCTTACACTCCATGAAGAGTTAAAGTGAGCAATAACTCCATTTTCGAGTTCAAATGTTGAATATGCAGCATCATCAGCAGTACAGTTATACTTATTTCCCTCTTCATCCCATCTTTCTTTTATGTGGGTAGTGACCAGACAATTTAATGCTTTTATTTCTCCAAAAACATTGTCGATAAGATATCTCCAATGTGGAATCATATCAAGAACCATTCCTCCACCATCTTCTTTCCTATAATTCCATGAAGGACGCTGAGCAGGAACAATATCCCCTTCAAAAACCCAATAACCAAATTCTCCTCTTACAGACAAGATTTCACCAAAAAAGTCCTCACTCATAAGGCTTTTTAGCTTCATGATTCCAGGCAACCAGAGTTTATCTTGAACAACTCCATTTTTAACACCTGCCTCTTCGGCTAGTTTATGCAATTCAAGAGCTTCTACACTGGTCAATGCTGTTGGTTTCTCACAATAAATATTTTTCCCGGCTTTTATAGCTTGCTTAATACATTTTGATCTACGTTCAGTTGTCTGAGAATCAAAATATACAGTATATTGCGGATCATCCAATAATGATGGAAGATCTGTGCTTGTCTTTTTTATTCCAGAAAGTTCCGCCAATTTTTTCAGTTGTATTGGATTTCGTCCTACTAATATAGGATTAGGCATTATTTTTTCTGTAGAGCTGATTTCTACTCCACCCTGCTCAATAATTTCTTTAATTGAACGCATAAGGTGTTGATTAGTTCCCATGCGACCAGTTACTCCATTCATAATAATTCCAACTCTATGCTCTTTATTACTACTCATAATAACATTCTCCTTTTTGTTATGGATTATTTACTATTCACTGCGAGGGTAGCCACAGAGGGTTGCTACGCAACTCGACTGTGAGCTACCCCTACTCACGGTTTTACTACACATTGTTCAAAGGCACCTTTGGGTAATGGGGGAACATCTTTGCCTTCGACTGGCAGTGTTCCTGCAAGCTCCTGTTTCCAATGATCAACATCTCCAGCGGGTCCGTAAATATAAACCATGATAGCTTTTTCATCTGCGAGATTAGTCATCTGATGATAAACTCCAGAGGGAATATATATAGATTGACCGGCTTTCAGAGTCTTTTTTTCTTCTCCCAAGCACATTTCAGCTTCACCTTCTAGCAAAAAATAAACCTCTTCCTGCTCCTGATTATGCCATGGCACTTGTCCACCATTTGGCTCAAGCGTTACGTACCCCATTGAAAAGTTTTCTGCCTGTATTAGAGAAGCCCCTCCAACAATATTTTGTGTTCTCCTACGTGCTGGATAAGTTCTTCCTTCAATTTTTGTTAGATCTGCGATAGTCATTTTAAAACCTCCTTTCTTTTAAAATATGAATTAATAGAAAAGTACAATCTTTTCTTATTGTGTATGTATGTTCAAGAATTGCATCAAACTGAATAGCGTCTCCGGCTGATAACTCATGCTTTTCTCCAGGAAGAGAAAAATCTAATTTTCCTTCTATAACCCAACAAAGCTCATAATCATTACAGTGAATTAAGGGCTTTGAAGTTTCTGCTCCTGTCTTCCCTTTTCCAAGCAAACAACGAAGATTTCCATAAGAAATTTCTCTAAAATGTATTCCATTTGAGTTATGTCGTGTCTCTAAAACTTTATGAGCAGATGTTGACTCTACCAAAGCAAGTAACTCTGACAAATTCATTCCAAAAACTCTGGCTAAACGATGAAGTGTTTCCAATTCTCCGACAGACTGATTACGTTCCAATTTGGATATCACCGCAGTTGAAACTCCTGAGCGCTCCGAAAGAGTAGCAATACTCATTTCTTCTCTCTTGCGTAGCTTCCTAATGATTGAAAAATCAAAAAATTTTTTCATAATTATCTTTTTTTGCTTGATTGTTGTTTTTTCTTTGATAATATAAAAACATGTATTATATATTGCAAACGAAATGTTTATTTTTTTTAATGAAGCAAGGACTATAACAATATAATGGAGAGAAAAGAGATATGAAAAAGACAGCATTAGTAACAGGTGGAATGAGAGGAATAGGACTGGGCATTTCAAAAGAATTAGCTAAAAATGGATTTAATTTAGTTTTATGCGGTAGACGCAATGAAGACTCTGTTTCAGACAAGATGAAAGATTTTACTAATTATGGGATTAAAGCTTTATATTGCCAATGCGATATAAGTAACGCTAATCAGAGAAAAAAGATGCTTAAAAAAATAACAAAAGAGTTCGGAACTCTACATATATTGATTAATAACGCAGGGATTGCACCAAAAGAAAGAAAAGATATACTAGAAGCTTCTGAGGAAAGTTTTGAGGAACTGATAAAGATAAATTTACAAGGACCCTATTTTCTAACACAGGCTGTAGCAAATTTAATGATCAAAGAAAAAGAAAAAAACATAGATTTTAATGGATCAATTATCAATATTAGTTCCGTTTCATCGACTATGGCTTCCATAAAGCGTGGAGAATACTGTATTTCTAAAGCTGGCATAACTATGGCAACCAAACTTTGGGCACTTAGACTCGCCGAATACGGAATAAGCGTACATGAAATTCGTCCAGGTATTATTTTGACAGACATGACTTCTGCAGTAAAAGAAAAATACGATACACTCATAAAAGAAGGTCTTGTTCCAATGAAACGTTGGGGGCTACCGGAAGATATAGGAAAAACAGTTGTTGCAATTGTTAAAGGGGGTATATCGTACGCTACGGGACAACCCATTGTTCTTGATGGTGGACTTAGCATAGAGCAGTTGTAAGCATTTCTATTTTAATATTATCCACTAGATTTTGAACCTAAAAAATTAATTTTAATAATCAATAAAATGAAAACAGAAATCATAGAAATAAAAACAAAAGTAGCGGAACAGGATGTTCCCTGCAAAAGCGTTCATACACTTATAGTAGGAAGTGGAGCAGCAGGGCTTAATGCGGCGATTCAGCTTCATGCTTCAGGCGTTGAAGATATTGTAATTGTCACAGAAGGACTGAAGATGGGAACTTCCATCAACACAGGAAGTGACAAACAGACTTACTATAAAATAGGAATGTACGGAGAAGACAATGATTCTCCCATATCATTATCTAAATCATTTTTTGACGGTGGCAGTATGCATGGAGATCTTGCTCTTGTAGAAGCAACTCTTTCCGGTCGAGCATTTCTTAATCTAGTTAATCTAGGGGTGCCCTTTCCTCGTGATAAGTATGGGCAATTTGTAGGCTATAAAACAGATCATGATCCTTTACAACGAGCAACATCTGTAGGTCCTTACACTTCTAAAGAGATGTGTTTAGCTCTTATTAAAGAAGTAAAAAGACGCAATATCAAGATTGTTGAAAAAAGGATTGCAGTTTCACTGTTAAAAGAGACTGGCAAAGATCGTGCGATTGGGGCAATTTTTATTAATCGCAAGGCTGAAAAAAAGGAAGAAGCTTTTGAAGTTTATCTTGCAGAAAACACAATATTTGCTGTAGGCGGTCCTGGTGGATTATACAAAACAAGTGTATATCCAATCGTGCATACTGGGGCAATTGGGCTTGCCTTGATGGAAGGAGCCAAAGGTAGAGGGTTACCAGAATCACAGTATGGTATGGCATCAATAAAATTTCGCTGGAATGTATCCGGTACTTATATGCAGGTCATTCCCAAATTCATAAGCACTGCCGAAGACAGATCAAGTGACGTTCAAGAGTTTCTCCGTCCATATTTCAATACGACAGGAGAAATGAATAGTAGTATTTTTCTAAAAGGATATCAATGGCCCTTTGATCCACGCAAAGTTGCCGGAGGATCTTCA
>JAYEIY010000333.1:0-4503 GCA_034660375.1 Verrucomicrobiota bacterium | reverse complement strand
CATGCAGCACCACAGGTATTTCCTTTGTTTACATATTTGGATATGTTTGAAAGAAATACTAAGAATACTCGTAAATACATCATGACCACAGGGAAAAGTCGTGAGATTTTTATTCTTAATTTGGAGGATAAGCTACGCACAGACCTACTGGATCTGGAATTTGAAACTGATGATAGCAAAAAATAATTACAAACAGAAACAGGCAGTGTAGAAAAAGCTTTAGAATGAATAGAAAAGGTTTTTCCTGCAATGTCTAAATAAAGAAGGAGATATTATGTCTGATCATAATAAAAAAGCTACAATACACTGGCCGGCAATGGTAATGGGAGTTATTGTGGCACTTATATTTATATTTACTCTGATAACATTTCAGGTCTCTGAGACAGAATGTGCAATTGTTACAACCTTTGGAAAACCCAAAGCTTTGGATAAAAGTGGAGAAGTATTTCAGTATAAACCTGGACTGCACTTAAGATGGCCATATCCTATACAACGAGTTTGGAGACACGATAACAGAGTTTTTTGTTTTGAGGGTGCCGAGGGGAAATGGGAAGAAGTACAGACAAAAGATGGAAAAAATATTATTATATCAATCTACTGTGGCTGGAAAGTGTCCAATCCTAAACGATATTTTGAACGCGTTAACAATATAAAAATTGCTGCAGAAGAAATAAATTCTGTTCTTCGGGATGCAAAAAATAGCGTTATAGGAAAATATAAACTCAGCAACCTAATCAATAGTAATCATTCACAGTTGAAAATAGAAGAGGTTGAAAAAAATATTCTAAAAATATCACAAAGCCGGGCAAAAGAATTATATGGCACAGAAATTGTGTTTCTCGGCATCAATCATCTGGGATTTCCAGAAACTGTTGCAAATTCGGTTTTTGAGCGAATGAAAAAGGAAAGAGACCGTTTGGCAGAATCATATCTTGCAGAAGGTGATGCAAAAGCAACAGAAATAAAGGCAAAAGCAGATGCAGAGGCAAAAATGGTTATTGTAGAGGCGGAAGCAAAAGCCCGCGGAATAATGGCAGAAGGAGATATGCAGGCGGCAAAATCATATGCAGTTTTTAATTCAGAACCACAACTTGCAGCATTTCTGCGAAAACTGGAGTCGTTGAAAAGAACTATATCTGAAAAAACAACCCTTATTGTAGATACAAATACAGCTCCGTATGATCTGCTTTCTGCAGATTCTATAAATATAGAAAAAAAACAGAATAAAAAATGAATAATACAGAGAAACATTCATCAAATACGGGTGGAAAAGCCTTGCTGAATGCATTGAGTTTTACTTTTTTTGCATTGCGAATGCTTATTATTTCACTCTTTTTCCTCTTTATCTTCGGAGGATCCTTTTTTGTCAGAGAATATGAGCAGGCTATGATCCTTCGTTTTGGACAACTTTCTGGGAAAAAAGGGAAACATCTTATCGAAAGCGGAAAATGGTGCTGGGCATGGCCATATCCCATTGATAAAGTTGTCAAAATTCCATCAAAACGTTCAATAAAAATTTCAACGGAACAATTTTGGTTTAAAGAAGATTCGAATCAGATTATAGCTCCAGAAGATAAGGGAGCCGCTTTGCGTGACAGTCCTCTTGTTCCTGGCGTGGGTGGTTATCTTGTAACAGCAGATGCAAATATCATACATGCTCAATGGTCTGCGGTTATTCAAATATCTGACCCGATAAAATACTATTTAGAGGCAGCAAAACCCAAATTGATAATAAAGAAACATCTTGAAAATGCAGTTTTAACCATAACTTCCGGATGGGATGTGGATGAAGCCCTCTATAAAAATAGTAATGATTATCGTCTAGCTGTTGAGAAAAAACTTTTTAAAAAAATCAGTACCTCTAATCTGGGATTAAGTCTTAAAAATGTATATCTTACACTGAAAACGCCTCCTAAATCGGCAATAACTGCATTTAGAAAGGTAATTGAAGCTGAACAACAGATGCATAGAAAAATTAGTGAGGCTGAAGCATACGCCTATAGAAAAATGAATGAGGCCGACGGCGAAAAAGCACAAATCCTCTCCGAAGCTAGAATCTATAAAAAACGAATCACCAGCAATGCACAGGCAGAAGCAGAGTATTTTTCTAAAATAGAAGAGGAATATGATAAAAATCCTGAAACTACATTGATAGCTCTTTACAATGACACAATTGCGGAAGTTATGGATAAGGTAGAACAGAAATTCATAATATACGCTCCTTCATCAGATGAACAGTATCAGGAAATTCGTCTGCAAATAACACCAAAAAAGAATAAAAAAGAGTAAAAAAATGCTACTTAATATATCTGATACTTTTAACGCACATGATGAAGATTCCGAACATGGTACTTCCTGTGCTTGCGGAAATCATCACAATGAAGATAAAAATGACACTCAGAAACAGCTGACACGTTGTTTCATTGGTGGCATATTTGTTCTTAATTCATTTATTGCATCTTTTTTTTCGGGAACTGAATATATTTCTATTTTCAGTGCGATTATCGGAGCTTTGTATCTTTCATTTCCCATAATGATAGCTGCGGTGAAGGACATTATTAAGGGAGAGGTTTATATGAACGAACTGGTAACTCTTGCAATACTTGCTGCTTTTGCACAGCAAAGTTATCAGACAGCTGGGATTATAGCCTTTTTCATGCTTATCACTATTACAATTGAGCAGAAAACAGCAATTGGAGCACGCGCATCAATAGAATCACTTATAAAGTTGACTCCGCGATTGGCAAGAAAAATAATAGAAGGTGCTAAAGAACAGGAAGTAGATGTTTTTTCTCTAGTAATAGGCGATGTCTGCCGAATTCGACCAGGCGAGAATTTTCCTGCAGATGGAACGATTATTAAAGGTAATACTACTGTTAATGAATCAACAATAACAGGAGAGTCGCTCCCTAAAGACAAAGCCTATGATACAGACACACAGATTTATGCAGGGACTGAAAACCTTACCGGAGTTGTAGATGTTCGCGTAACAGGCATTGGAAAAGACACAACCCTTGGGAAAGTCAGAGAACTTTTGGAAACGGCTGGAAAGACTAAACTTCCCGTTATGCGTATGGTTGATAAATATGTGGGATTCTATACCCCTACAATTCTTATGATTGCTGCTGTGGTATGGTTTTTTACTCAGGATATGACTAGAGTTATTGCCATTCTGGTCGTAGCATGTCCATGTACAATTGTACTTGCTACTCCCTCTGCAACAATTGCTGCAATTGCTGCAGCAGCAAGACTTGGAATTCTTATAAAAAATGTTACACACATTGAACTTGCAGCTAAAATCAAATCTATTGTTTTTGATAAAACCGGAACGCTGACAGAGGGGAATCTTGAAGTTGCCAGGCTGGTTCCGGCAAAAGGAACCGAACTTTCCGATTTACTTAAAGTCGCTGCATCAGCAGAAAGCCATAGTAATCATCCCGCAGCAAAAGCTATGCGTAAACTCGCAAAAGAAGCAAATGTAAAACTTATGGAGCCTAATACTTTTGAAGAAGTCCATGGAAAAGGGATTATCGCAGATATAGAGGGCACAAAGTATAGAATTGGAAGGAAGACATGGCTTGAAGAACTTGGAATTGATACGGAAAAATGTTTGTCCCCAGAACATAAAGACGCTGGATTAAGTATTGTTTATGCAGCAAAAGATGAACAAATTATGGGGTATATTGCGATGCAGGATGCAATTCGCGGATCTAGCAAATCTCTAATAACAAAACTTAAGGATTTGGGTATAACAGATTGTTCTATGGTTACTGGAGATAATGAATCGGTTGCAAATAGAGTAGGTAAAGAACTTAATATCTCGACTATACGCCATGGTTGCCTGCCACACGAAAAAGTAAATTTTGTGGATTCTATAAAAACAGAAAATAATTTGGTTGCTGTTGTAGGTGACGGCATTAATGATGCTCCGGCTCTTGCAGCAGGAGATATAGGTATTGCAATGGGGGCCATGGGTAGTGATATTGCTGTTAATTCTGCTTCCATCGCTCTTATGAATACAGATTTATCAAGAATTCCCCTGTTAATCTCAATATCTAAACAGACACGTATAATAATCAATCAGAACCTGCTTGCAGGACTCTTTTTTATGATTATAGGCTTATACCTATCCTCTATGGGCATTCTTCCCCCCGCATTTGCCGCAGCAATTCACAGTATCAGTGCTCTCGTCGTTCTTTTCAATAGTGCAAGGCTTGTAAGGACCGTTGATTGATAGGTTAGTTGTTTACCGACCTTTCGATGGTGATTACAAGTAGATGGTTTCTTTTCGTGCCGTCAATATTAGGCCTTCAATTGAAGTCAAAAAGGTTTTTCGTACAATGTCTAATCAAAGAAATTACGAATATCATTTGTTATCAGAAATATTGAGGGCAGAAGTACCAGGGTTATTGTGGTTGCGAATATAATTCCGAATCCCAGAGATATTGCCATTGGGATCATAAATCTTGCTTGACGGGATGTTTCTAGTATCATGGGGGCAAG
>JAYEIY010000332.1:0-19702 GCA_034660375.1 Verrucomicrobiota bacterium | reverse complement strand
TCTCACATGATTTAATATTGAAGACACTCTCTAATCGAAAGAGAGAGAAAAAGAGAAAAACAGAAAAAAACAAATAAATCTAAAGGAGAAATTATATTATGCCTACTCGACAGATTTCTTTTCCCCACTTTTTGACATCTTTAGCATAACTTGTAAGATAGGCATCATATTTACCAGAAATTACATCGTCAAGCATAATTTTTGAGTTCAGAGGATCTCCATCTGGTAGCATAAGCTCCCATGTTAAATGAGGAATTGCACCATGTTGGTCAACCAGTTTTACAGACTCAATAGGGAAATTAGATTTAGATTGCATCGTATTCCAAGTTGGGTACCACATTACAGAATCGACTTTTTTATCAATAAGTTTTTCAAACTGTATGACATCGGACAATCCTATTCTTTCTATTATTTTTTCGCCTGTGATATTATTGCGATCTGCATAAACTCCAAGTTTTATCCTATTCATCTGTATATCTCCAAACACAATTATTGTATATAGTATTTTTTATATTTAAGCCCCCGGCATGAAGGTCAGCAAAAAGCGTGCTGGCAACTCTGTCGTTTTTATGTCTCCATCTGATGTAACCGTTGTGTGGCGCTCCAGATGATGTATCTGCATTGTGATCTGTATAATCGTCTGAGTACGGAACAATATTAGTAGCAAAGGCACTTGTAATCCATCCTGCAGCTCCATTGCTGTTGCACTTGTTTGCTATCCCAGTGTAAACCGTTCCTGTTGCATTGATTCCAGTTGCATTCATTCCCTGACAACCTTCTACTACTGCCGAACGTAATGGAAGAGTCTACAACGATTTTATTGGGAACGTTTCTAGAAAGACCAATGTTGATGGATATATTGTAATTGCCCCGGATATTAATGACAAGGTTGCAATTGATTTTTGTAAGCATCACAATGCTGTTTTTGTTGATATTACTGCCGATGGCTTACCGTCAATTTTTGTTGATAATTACAAGATTGGTTATAGATCTGTTAAAAGGCTTGTTGATGCAGGACATAAAAATATTGTTCTTCTCAAAGGAGATAAACGATGGCGTAATGCTGTTATTAGGACAGAGGGGACACAAGAGGCTTTTGATGATTTTGGAATAAAAATGCCTGACAGTTGGGTAAAAGAGTGTAGATTCGATAATGGCTTTGATGATGCTTTTTATGCGATAAAAGAGATCTTTTCAAATCGCCTGGAAAGTATTCCTACTGGAATCATTGCAGAAAATGATGATATGGCTGCCGGAGCATACAAGGCTCTGGAGAAACTCTCTCTCTCTATTCCCGAAGATGTATCCGTCATTGGTTGTGATAATGCCTTTTTCTCACGTTATCTTTCTCCTTCATTAACAACAATTGAGCAATACGGTTATAGTATTGGAAAACGGGCTTCAGAATTTATTTTGACGGGAGATAAAAGCAAGCTTGGGGAACATAGATTTGATATTATTGAGCGGGAAAGTATTTCTAACAGATTTTTATAGTTTACGCAAAGAATACTGATAGTCAATGTTCGCCATTATATCTTCGTAAACACGGCTTGTGTAAGATGCGAAATCTGCTGTTTTTTCAGGATTATTTTGGGAGAGTATTTTTCCACTTATTGCTTCAAAAGCCAAGATTATATCCGCTTTGTTTAGGACAATCATATCAACTTTATCTGTAATTTCAACAACAGTACATAGTTCAGAGTATAAATTGAATTTATCCTCCACAGAAAAATTAGGATTTTCAAAAAGCACAGCAATGTCTACATCGCTTCCAGGTTCAATAAAACCATTTTGAGAAGATCCAAAAAGAAAGGAAGATGCAATATCTTTTCTGTCTAAAAAAAAGAGTTCCAGTGCTTCTAAATCTAATTTTTGCTGAGTCTTATTCATTGGATTGTATTTCATCTATAAAATTTTTGAAGTCCTGGAGATTATGATTGCAGATAAAAATCAACTCCTCATTATCAATGCTTTCATAACGATGAACAATAAAATTTCGGAATTGAATCATTTTTAAGTATTTTTCAGTACTTTTTATTATCTGCAATTCTTCTAGACGCTCCAATGCTTTGTATGAGGAAGATGCGGGGGCTTGTTTATTCAAAGAAATGATACGCTCTGCAATATCAATAACGGCTTCAATGCATACTTGAAGCGTCCTTTCTATACCACTTTTTAGAAAATAATCTTTACTTAGAGTTTCGGTCTTAAGAGGTAATAAGGTTTCAAGTTTATTCAACCTTTTTTCGATGAGTTCTATTTTTCTTAGTATGACCCCATTATATCTCATTATTTTTCCCATTTAGTTAAACTGCATATCACAGAGTTCACGATATTTGGTGTCGGCTTGGCTGAGTTCATCGTGAGTACCTGATTCTATGATTTTTGCATTTGCTAACACACATATTTTATCTGCATGTTTTATGGTACTTAGACGGTGGGCTATTGCGAGAACGGTTCTATGTTCCATTAGATTGTTCAATGCTTCTTGTACGAGTTGTTCAGTTACTGTATCTAAAGCACTGGTTGCTTCATCAAGAATAAGAATTGGTGGATTTTTCAGAATAGCACGTGCAATACTGATTCGCTGACGTTGTCCTCCGCTTAGTCTGAATCCTTTGTCCCCTACAATCCGGTCATATCCTTCTTCTTCTTTCATTATAAATTCATGGGCATTTGCTTGCTTTGCGGCATTAATGATTTGGTCGTGGGATGCTCCAGGTGTTCCGTAGCTGATATTATAGGCAATGCTTTCATTAAATAAAACTGTTTCCTGAGATACAACTCCAATTAAATTACGTAAAGATTTTATTTCAAGTTCTTTTAAATCAATTCCATCTATCGTAATTATTCCATCAGAGGGATCGTAAAATCTTGCGAGTAGATTTGCTATTGTTGTTTTGCCTGAACCGGTTTCTCCTACAAAAGCCACAATCTCTCCCTTGTGTATTTCAAGAAAAAACTTATTGAGTACTGCTGGTGAGTTGTCTTCATACCTAAAAGAAACATTGTCAAATACAAATTTATCATTAAAATTACTGACCTTGACAGGGGTTTCAATCTCTTTTACGCATGTATCCATGTCAATCATATCAAGTACCCTTTCCGCACCTGCCATCCCTCGTTGAAGCGAAGAATTA
The DNA here is from genome assembly GCA_034660375.1 of Verrucomicrobiota bacterium. Taxonomy (GTDB): domain Bacteria; phylum Verrucomicrobiota; class Lentisphaeria; order UBA2565; family JAYEIY01; genus JAYEIY01. The sequence goes on along the minus strand of JAYEIY010000332.1, from coordinate 16,562 downwards.
ATCTTTGAAAGAACCTTCAGTGGCTTGTAGGCTATAATTGCTGCTGCTCCAAGTGGAATGATCTCGCTGAGTACTACTCCTGAGGAATAACAGTAAACAAAAAATCCACACGCACAAATAACAGCTACAAATTCCATGAGCGGACTCATAAGCAACTCTGCTCTCAAGGCTTTGATAACCATCGAAAAATAACTCATATTTGCGTCATTAAAACGCTTTTTCTCATGTTTCTGCATATGGAATGCTTTTACTACCTTGACACAGGTAAAGGTTTCGTGCATGCGTGAAACCAATAACGCAATTCGTTCAAGTGCACGACGAGTATATTTCTTTATTTTTCTACCAACTATGATTACTGGAAGTACGCACAAAGGCAATCCTATAAACATGGTTAGAGATATCGAGTAGAGATTGTTTTCTGCAGAAGAATAAAACACAAAGATAATTGCTGCAGAAAGCTCTATTGGAGCACGCGTAATATCTGCAATAGTCCTAGAAACCATCCTTTCTATGGTCGCTGTATCAGATACATTTCTGCTTACTAAATGACCTATATCGCATTTTCCATAAAATTTAAGTGATTGCGCTTGCAAGCTATTAAATAAATCATTACGTAAGTCTGCAATTACTCTTCCCCCAATCCAACGCATAAAATAGTTATTGATGTACATAAAAAATGTACGCAGGAGAAAGAAAAATGGGACTCCAATAACTGTAAGTAGCATAAACTGCCAGGTCATAGTGCCATTTTTTTTTGTAGTAGGAAGATTGTATTTCTTTGCCAGTTTTTGAAACTTTTCTAATTTTTTCGTTTTTAACTTTTTTTTCTTTATTTTATTGGAATTTGTATTTCTATTTATTTTATTTTTGATATTGGATGTTGGATTCTCTATATTTTCAGGGGAGGGTGCTACATCTTTTCTATACTCGGCAGATACAGATTGATTATCAGTAACCTTTTTTATTTCTGGGGTATCGAAGGGTTTAAAAAGATTTCCGGAAGAGAGAAGAATTCCGAAAATCGAGCCTCCTGAAAGAAATCCTGCCAGTATCGCAATAATCAATCTTGTTTTGTAGGGCTTAACATAGTTCAAAAGCCGTTTGTATCTTGAGTAGTTAGATGCCATTATTTTTTGTTTTCCAACTGAATAGTTTCCGTTGTTTTATCACATACTTCGGATGGACCGAAGTACTGAATTGGACCTGGATATACGTAATGTGTATTCAGTGCCCATTTTTCACGGTTGGCTACAAGTGTCTGGAAAGGGTTGCCATCTAATTCAACAAGAGCCTTTTTTATTACCGGTTTCATTTCGCCGTGACGTTTTTCCATATTGAGCATCATAGTAATGGGAACTCCTCCGGCAATCCACTGCGATGCAGGTTGGGTAAGGTTCTTTACCGATGCCATATAGCCTGATTTTCCGTCTGCCATAAGTGCGCCGGCTGTATATCCGAGAGAATAACAGTAATCTGCATCAAAATTAGAAGGCGCAGCACAGCGACCTTCATATCCGAAGAAGTGAGCCTGTGAAGAAAAAGAGCCTTTGTATTGACCCGCTGCCTTCCATTCTCTAAGTACTTCCTCTACCATCTCAATAAGAAGTTTTTCTGTTTCGATTCTTGAAACTTGTACATTGCCATGTGGATCTCTGTCCATCATAAGCTGCATCTGAATTGCTCCAGGGAGCGAACTGAATACATGAGACGATTCTGAAGAAAGTTTGCTGTTAACAAACTGTCTCTTTTCATCATTACCGGGTAATTCCTTGAAGTATTTATCATTTTTTGCAAGCAGATCATTAAGTTCCGCAATCAGGTTTTTCATTTCAGGAATAAATTCCACTAAACCTTCAGGAATAAGAATTACACCAAAATTATTGCCGGTATCGGCTCTGTATTTAATTATTTCAGCAATATAATTTACAATCTCTGCGAGTGTCTGTTTTTTTTCTTCTACTTCTTCAGAGACAATTGTAATGCTCGGCTGAGTTTGTAAAGCGCATTCAAGAGCAATATGAGAAGCAGAACGTCCCATTAGTTTGATAAAATGCCAATATTTTTTTGCCGAATTAGCATCTCTCTGAATATTTCCAATAAGCTCACTGTATACCTTGCAGGCAGTATCGAATCCAAAAGATGTTTCAATTTTTTCATTCTTCAAGTCACCGTCAATCGTCTTTGGACAACCCACAACCTGAATCCCAGCATCTTTCTCTAAAAAATATTCTGCAAGAATACATGCATTCGTATTGGAATCATCCCCTCCTATAACAACCAATGCAGAAATATCAAGGGCTTTACAGTTTTTGCGACTTTGTTCGAACTGTTCTTCTGTTTCCAGTTTTGTTCTGCCGGAACCAATTATGTCAAATCCGCCGGTATTACGATAATTATCAATAATTTCGTCAGTTAATTCAAGATACTTATTATCGGTCAGACCACTCGGACCACCTAGAAATCCATAAACCTTGTTTTCTTCGTTCAATGCCTTCAATGCATCAAAAATTCCTGCAATTACATTGTGACCACCGGGAGCCTGACCCCCAGAAAGGATTACACCCGCATTAATAGAAGTATTTTTTACATCTGACCTCTTAAAGGAAACTTCGGGAAGACCATAAGTATTTGGAAAAAGTCTTTTAACTTCAGAGTGATCTGAAACCGATTCTGTAGCATTCCCTGCTATAGTTTTTACTGTCGGTCCATTTTCGGCAAAAATTTTAGGAAGTTTTGGTTCGTATTGTGCACGTGCTATTTGTAAAGCTGAGATCTTAGTCATATTTTTTCCCTTTATTATTTAATGATTTTATGATTTGAAGATTTTATGATTTGAAGATTTTATGATTTATTAGCAACGCTTGAATATAGTATGATATTCTTGAATCTAAATAGTAATTTGATTATTTTTTGGGAACTTTGTTTTTCCTATCAGATTTTTCAAGTTGTGTTTCTTATTCGTTAGACATTGCACGAAAAGCCTTTTTCACTTCGTTCGAAGGTTTTTCGTACAGTGTTTGTTTCTGTTTTGAGTTGTTTGTTTTGAATAAATAAAACTTAAAATCATTATTAACAAGTCCGTATTTATTCCTCGAATGTATTGAAAAATGCTGGATTTATACAAAAGATTTTGATACTTGAAATGATTGAACTGGTAAATCCAAATAAAGAAATGTTAAAGAAATTTTAGAGTCATCTTGCTATAAACATTTACACTTTAAAAAAAGGAATTTGTATAATCTTCAAAAAGTAAATAGACGGAAGGAGGATATTATTGAATCAATTTCGTAAAACTACGAAAAAGGGATGTTTTTGTGAAATCAGGGAATGGTGGGCGATGCAGGACTCGAACCTGCGACATTCACGGTGTAAACGTGACGCTCTAGCCAACTGAGCTAATCGCCCCTGTTTGTTGTTACAAGTTTGAATCTATCGACAATTATATGGAATGCAAATTTGTTTTTTCTTTTTTTTTATATTTTTATAAATTTATTGGAGGATTGATTGGGGTAAGCGAACAAACAATACCAAAAAAGCAAAAAAAACAATAAGTTCTTCTTTCTCCAATGAATGGGAGTTGGTTTTATTTTTTTAGATTATAATATGGTTTGTATTTCTTTATGCAGGTGTTTTATCAGTTCTACGAAGTTGATAGAACAATTTTCTTCGAGAATACGTATTTGGGATTTCTTTATATTTTCAGAAGGCAGGTTTTTTAAAAAATCCATAAAATAAAGAAATTCTGCTTTGTTATTTTGTAATAGATACCTGAAAAGGAACCACGACTGAGCGTATGCCAGGGGGGCTTTCTTTTCGTAATATCTAAAGCCCTGCGGAGTTTTTGTGTTGACTAAAGTATACCAGTCAATAAGGTTTTTTTCCTTTAAATTATCTTGTAAGAGTTTAATCTTTTTAGGATCCAGTGCCCCAATTGGTATTGTTTCACAGTATTGCGCCAATCCCTCAATTAGCCAGAGATGTTCGTTACCCTTCAGAGAGTGTACCCCCATATTAAATGCTAATTGATGAGCTCCCTCATGACGTATTATTGTAACAGTTTCTCTATGTAATTTTTTTTCTATAATGTCTTTGTATTGCTTTTTAAGTTCTGAAGAAATACAATGTAAGATAGCATCGATTTCACTTTTCTTATTTATAAATTTTTCCACATCCTTATCAAGTTTCTTTTTTTCTAACGATTTTGTTCTGTCGTATGCATACAGACAATCATCAAAATGACTGTAATAACCTGCCGAAAAAGTTAAATTGTATTCCCCTTTTGTTTTGGATAAATATTCCTTTTGATCTTTTAGGAGACATATATGTAGATTATGAGTTTCCTGTTCCTGATTAAATAGCGGATTGAATGTTTTTCTAAAATCTTCTTCGAGAGCACTAAGGATAATAAAACAGAAGTCAACCTCTTGAAACGGGGCACTTGAAACAATAATATATGGAGGCATATAACGTAATTCATATTCTGAATAATTAATCAGAAACCTTACATCTCTGGGAGAAAGCTCAATCGGTGGATAAACAAATTTCTTTTTCCATTTAATATCTGAATCTTTTAGATTAAAAGATACAATTTTTGAGTTTGTGTGGTACGTGAAATGATAAAAATTTTCATCCTGTTCCTTGAGAATGCCTGTAAAACTTCTTCCATCTTCAAGTAGTACAGCATGTGTAGGACGCAGTGATTTTATTTGCTCACTAAAAGTTTTTTTTGTTTCAATTTCAGATTCACTCAATGGTTTGTTGCGCCATTTTCTATGCCACTGTATTTGCTCTTCTCTGAGTCTTCCGAGAATATAAAGTCCTGTATTTTCTATTTGTGTATCTTCAAGCCATCCATAAAAAGGGGGAATCTGTTTTTTTATGACAGCCAAAAGCACCATCAAGAGCAAAAAAGAAAGCAGAAAAAGATAAACTATATCTAAAATTATCCTTTTAGGAGTAAATAAACTACCCTTTTCCTGCGTTTTTTCTGGAGTATTTTGTGTGTCATTTTTTGGCATAGAAAAAAGAAATATGTTTGTCCTGATTTAAAAATATAGTAAGAAAAAGTGGAGTATCTAAAATACCCATAAAAAAGTAGATATCCACAGTTTTTTAAGAATTTGTCTAAAATCTTTATTTTTCTAATGGAGATTTGAGGAAGTATTGATTTTTACTTACTAGGATGAGGATTGTATTTTTAAAATGATGATATATTTTTCGTTTTATTTAATTAATATAGGTATTTTTATGTATTTCAGAAAAAAAAGAATCTTTGTCTTATTTTTACTTTTATTTTTAGGAGTTTTTTCGTCTAAAGATATTGGGGCATCTATCCCTGTCACTCCTGAGACTGTGCTTGCTATTTCTAAAGCTGCACCTGCAACGGTTAATTTGGTAAAGGATGTTGTTGCTCTTCCTTTGAGAGTCGGAAAGATTTTTCGCTTACCTTTAGGTCTTGTTGAAACTGTTCTAGCTCCTTTACCAGGCTTAACGTTCGCAAATGGAATAACCAATACCGGAAATGGAATTGCCGGTATCTTTGAATTTGTGGGTGCAGTACTAAAACTCCCCGTTTCTGCCGTTGGTTCCACCCTCCAAACCGTCGGACTCTATAAGCCTTAAAGATAGAGTTTTTAAAGACAAAAAAATAGAACAAAAGGAGTATGTGAATAGACATTGCACGAAAAGTTTTTTTCACTTCGTTCAAAGGCTTTTCGTACACTGTCTGTTTCTGTTTGCAGTTATTTTTTGAACAAATAACACTTAAAATCATTATTAACAAGTCAGTATTAATCTAAAGTAAAGTTCAAAATCTCTGATTTTTAACCTAGAAAGCCTATATGAAAAGTTTTTTGCTTTTTAAAAACCTTTTCGTGCAAGGTTTAAATAAATCCCCTAAAAACTCCTCTTTTTATAAAAATAATGGATTTTTATCTAATAAACCATTATATTAGGCGTCATATCTATGAAACCGGTTTTAAATAAAGGTGAAAAATTGTGGTTTGTCCTACAAATGACGAAATAACCAGACTCCTGGAAAAATATGAAGTATGTCTTATCCGATATGCCGCTTCGATGGTAAAAGATGTCCATCAGGCAAAAGATATCGTACAGATGACCTTTATCAAATACCTCAAAGCAGCCGATGAAGCTGAAATAAAGAATGTTCATGCTTGGCTCTATCGTGTTGTTCAAAACCATGCATTCGATTTTATGCGTCGAAAAAAGAAACATAAAGAAAAAGAGGATGCTCTCAAAGAGGAGTTGCGGACTCCGCAATATGGACCCGATAAAAAAATTGATTTAAAAGATGCCGCAGAACGAATTCATGAAATATTAAATGAATTTAAAGAAAGAGACCGAAGTATTGTGATAATGAAAATAATAGAACAAAAATCATACAGAGAAATATCAGAAAAATGGGATATAAGCATCGGAAATGTTGGTTTTATCCTGCATAATACACTGAAAAAAACGGGAAAAATCTTTTTAGAAAATGAAAATAATCTAAAGTCTAAACAGAGTGAGGCAAAAAATGAATAAATGCCTGAAAATAAAGAAAAAACTGACCAACTATCTTTTCGGGGAAACCTCCCAAAAAGAACACAGAGAAATTAGCCGTCATCTCGAAAAATGCGATAAATGTGCCGATTTGTTTGGTCAGATTGTTTCAGCAATGAACGAATTGATGGATAACGCAGGAATGCAATTCGGCGATACACTCTCAGACTCGCAACGCGCAGAAATCTATGCCATCGCAACCAAAATATCCTCAGGAGAATTTGAAGAGGTTGAGAAGAAAAAACTATTTGCGGACTCCGCAAAAAAAGTCTTTAATGTAGTACAAAGATACAAGGGCATAATTCTTCAGATTGCCGCAGTCTTGGCAATTGTTTTTACGATTGCGGGTTTATTTTTACCGGCATTAAATCAAGCTAAAGGAGTATTGCGACGTAATAGTCCAAATGTTTGTTCTAAAATGCCAGAGGAGATTACTATGGATGAAATCGAGGTAAAAGAAATATCTCCACAAATTATTGAAGAAATTGAGCAATTAGAGGAACAGTCTAGCGAATCTTTTGGAGTGCGAGGCTCTGCCTCGCTTTTAGTTTCAGGAAAAGATTTTGAAAAACGAAGTTTTGTAAGAACTAAAAGAAGTCTTGCAAAAAGGAAACAAAGAATAAAGTCAGAATTATTAAAAGAAAAAAAAAGCTTAGTAAGACATAACTCAACTAGAGACAAAGTTATTGAAGCTGTGCAATCTGATGTGATTGACCCAGATGAGGATTGGAATATGCAACTCAAAGGTGGAGAACGAGTACTAGAATCTGAAACATGCTTTTCTATGGAACTGCCAATGAAAAGTGTTGCGAAAGAACCGGTTTCGACGTTTTCTATAGATGTTGATACGGCTTCTTATACAAATGCCAGAAGTAAAATTTTAAGTGGTCGTAAACCTCGTAGAAACAGTATTCGTCAGGAGGAATTTGTAAATTATTTTGATTACAGATATCCTGCACCGGAATTACAGACATTCAGGATACTTGCGGAGTGCGCAAGATCGCCATTTAAGAAAAATCGTCATATCCTTCGCATTGCCGTACAGGGAAAACGTCCTGGAAGTGATACAAAAAGACCTTCTGCATTTACTTTTGTAATTGATACTTCAGGTTCCATGGCATCTTACGAGAGACTTCCGCTTTTGAAAAAGACCTTTGAAAAGATTTTGCAGAATTTTCATGATAAGGATCGTATTTCCATACTTACATGCGGTGTGACTACCAAACTCATTATTAACCGTATTCCTGCAACAGATAAAAAGAGAATTTTGAAGGCATTGGATAATGTGAAGGCTTACGGAAGAACAGACATAGAAAAAGGACTTGTATATGCCTACAAATTTGCTGAAAAAAATTATGTAGGTGGTGCATACAATAGAGTGATTTTATTTTCGGACGGCGTAACCAATCTGGGGGAAAACGTTCCTGACAAGATTCTGAAAAAGGTTAAGAGTGGCAGAGATAAAGGTATTGCATTTACTGCTATAGGGATGGGCAGAAGTGTCTATAATGACCACTTTCTTGAAACTCTTGCAGACAGTGGGGATGGGAATTACTTTTTTATCGATTCAGAGGAAGAGGCAGAACGAATTTTTATAAAGAATTTTTCTGGAGCGTTTCATTTAATTGCCAAAGATGTTAAGATTCAGGTTGTTTTTGATAATGGTATGGTGAAGAAGTATCGCCAGATTGGTTATGATAATAGACAATTGAAAAAAGAGGATTTCAGAAATGATAAAGTAGATGCCGGTGAAGTAGGTGCGGGACAGTCTGTTACAGCACTTTATGAAATGTATATGAATAATGGAGAAATAAAAAAAGATTTTTCAGGAAATATTGCAGAGATTAGGGTTCGCTGGAAAGATGCACACACCGCAGAAGTGCATGAAATTAATCGTTTTTGTGGAAAAGATATTATTAGTAGAAGTTTTGCGGAAAGCACTGATTCTTTTAAGTTGGCTGTAATAGTTGCGGAGTTTGCAGAATTTTTAAAATACGGCAGAGGTATACGCAGAGTTTCCATCAATGATATTTTGAGAAATCTCCAGCCTTTGCAGCAAAAATTTAAGCATGATTCAGAAATAAAAACGCTAGAAACTCTGATGTTGAGCATTCGTTAGAAATGCAAGTAGCGTAGGCATTCCTGCCTGCGAAAAAATGCTATTTGAGCTTGATAGGCAAGAATGCCTATCCTACTTTTTGGTCAAATAACATCCGTGTTTGTCCGTGTAAAGTCCGTGTTTGTCCGTGTAAAGTCCGTGTTTGTCCGTGTAAAGCCCATGTTTGTCCGTGTAAAGCCCATGTTCGTCCGTGTAAATTAAAAAAAAAGGAGTAACCCATGAAAAGATTTATTGTAGTTGTTCTTTCTGTTTGTCTGAGTTTTAATGTTTTGGGGGGATGGTTTGGTACGTATCCAGAGGAAACGAAGATAAAGGGGTGGGAATTGAAAGGAGAGATTTCCGGAGATAATATTGTTTTTTCGCTTAATTTTGATGTCAGCGTAGCTCCGGATGAGATGAAAATTCCACTTGTTTCGGGGGATGTTGCCTTTATTGATCTAGAAACCTCGGGAAAATATGATCTTGAGAAAGAAAAGGGTTCTTTTGCTATTTCCTATAAATATCCAGGAGAATACAATGTAAGTTTTCGTTTTGCAAGCAGAGTAAAAGCAAAAGAAAAATGGCGTGAGACTACTTTTTCTGTTCCTTCTTCGGATATTAGAAAAGTAATGATTATGAAGGACAAGGATGATGTGGAACTGGATTTACCTAATGTTCTTAATCTTAAAAATAAAAAAGTCGGGAAAACCAATCTTACGAGTGCTCTCTTGGGTGCTGAAAATATTTTTATCCTGCGCTGGAAACCGAGAATTGAGGAGTTGAAATCTGAACTTACTATGGGTGTGGAACTCAATACCGTAGCCCAGGCATCGGCAGGAGTTATGAAATTTACTTCTTTTCTGAATTATAATATTATTCAAGGAGAACTTCAGAAAATTGCCGTTGAAATTCCTGATAAATTGAATATTACTCAGGTCGATGGAGAAAATATAATATCCTGGGATATCGCAAAAGAGAATGAAAAACGGATTCTAACTGTAATCCTTAACCGTCCGGAAAATAAACTCTATAAACTCAAAATTATTGCCGATAGTTCACTGCAGAAATTTCCCTGCGAATTTGCTATGCCTGCAATTGTACCGCGTGATGTAATGAGAAGTAATGGATTTCTTGCTGTCGGAACAGATAGTGCTATAAAATTTAGTGTCATAAAAAAAAGAGGAGTAAATCAGATTGATCTCTCTGCATTTCCTGGAAAAATAATTGCTTCTGTTAATAAATTTCCAAAACGCAATGTATTTGCGTTCAACTATTCCAGTGTGCCGTATGCTTTGACGGTTAAGATTGATGATATAGTTACTTCGCTTTTTGCTGACACAAAGATTTATATGAAGGTACAGGAGGAGGCTGTTGAGGTTACTGTTTCTGCAGAGGTTGACATTCGTGATGCGTCTATAAGAGAATTATCTTTTAATATTTGTAATGAACTGATGGTTACGGATGTAACTGGTGCAGGAGTTTCAGATTACAATATCGAAGAAAAAGATGGGCAGAAAAAGATAAAACTCTTTTTTTCAAGACCACTTATTGGACGGGTTGTTTTTAATCTTAAAATGGAATATAAGGTCAAGGACTGGGGTAGTTCTGTGAAGTTGCCGAAAATTTCTCTTGACGGAACTGAGACAGAGCGTGGTTATTTGGTGCTTGCTGCGGATGAGAGCTGGACTATTGAACTTACAGAATTTTCTGGTTTACGTGAAATTCATACGGGTTCGGTTCCATTTAAATCTCCGAATGTACTGCTTGCGTACAGATATAAGGATAATCAATGGTCAGGAGAGTTACAGGTAAAAAGAAAACCAGGTTCTATTTATGCTGATATGCTGCATCTCATTTCTTTAGGGGAAGGCGTTGTTTATGGCAGTTCTGTCATATCATATCACACAAGCGGAGCTCCTGTAGATGAATTTACCCTGAAAATTCCGGAAAATTACAAGAATATTGAGTTTTCAGGCAGAGCCATACGAAGTTGGGATAAAAATTTAGATAAATATAAGGTCTCCCTCCATGAAAAAATCTCGGGAGACTATACCCTTCTTGTCCTCTACGAATTCCCATTTAAATTATCAGAAAAACCAATCTCTATCGCCGAAATCGAGAGTGTTAACACTGAGACAGAAACCGGTTTTGTTGCAATTACCGGAGCATCAGGAATGAGACTTGAAACAGGCGAACTATCCAAAAGCGTTTTTCCATTGCCCGCAGACCAGATTCCTCCATCATACAAAGTAATAATAACCAATCCTATTTTGCAGGCATACAAATACGTTAATTTGCCACACAATATTACTGTAAAATTGTCTGCTTATGATAGTTGTAAATTCCCTGGAGCGGTAATAGAACACAGCAGGATAGAAACAAAAATAAATACAGATGGTGAGATTGTTACAAATGCATCTTACTGGGTTAAAAATTCTCGTATGCAGCATCTTACCGTAAAACTTCCTGATGGCGCATCATTATGGGAAGTCAAAGTAGATAAGAATCCCGTTCGTCCTTCTGTCTCTTCTGGAGAACTCCTTATTCCCGTACAACGTCGCCCTGACCCGAATATTCCCATCGAAGTAAAGATCCTTTACGCCGAAAAAACAGAAAAATTAGGGAAAAGTCGAAAAGTTCTGCTGAAAGCTCCACGCATGCCGGCAGAATCTGTTTTTGCTGAATGGCAGCTTACTGTTCCAGAAGAATATGTACTGAAAAATATTGGGGGTTCTATTCCTCTTTCCGGAAAATATCGCGAAAAACAACCTATTACAACCCAGACCCTTTTCTGGAAAATCGCAAAACGATTTTTTGGAAAACCAGAAGCTATTATCAGCCTTCTTCTAGTAGCATTCTCATTTTGGATCCTTATTTATTCCTACACAGCAAAAAAAATGCGAATTCTTTTAACCGCTCTATTCGGGACACTTTTGATTCTAGGAATATTAGGAACACTTGCGAGTGCTTCAAACAATACTTTTCACAGATTTATCCCCAGAGAAAAAACTCAACTCTATACATTACACTTTTCACGTCCGGTTTCATTTTCAGATAACGAACTTGTTGTTACAGGTGAATTGGTAAAAGAGTCTGATAATAAGAATATGCCATTTGCAGTAACGGGTGCAGGACTTGCTCTGTGTGGAATAATAATGTGCTTCTTAAAACTTAGAAAAAAAACATTTTTCAGTATTCTTCTGTTTATGGCTTCGGGATTTTGTTTTACTACATTTTCGACAAATCTTGCTTCTTTTTATGCTACTGGAGCTTTGCTGATTATTCCTTTCTTTGTGATAGTCGGGGTAGGGCGGAGGTTGCGGAAACGGATAAAATTGTCAAACTCAACAGTTTCAGTTGCTCTGATGCTTGTTTTCATGTTTGTGGGAGTAAATGGTTATTCAGAAGAAACAGATCTTAAATTTGCAGCCTTCGAATCTGTAAATTACAACATCGATGTAAGGTTATCAGAAGATGAAAAAAGTGTACTTGTAAAGATGAAATGCAATTTGAAATCAGAACAGGCGGAAGAAAAGTTTTTGCTGACTCCGCAAAATGCAGTTTTGAAAGATATTTTACTGCCCGATAAAAATGTAAAATTGAAAATGACGGAAGAAGGAGCTTATTATATTATGGCAGAAAAGGTTGGAACATATTATCTGGAAATTGATTTCTTTCTTTCTCTTAAACAGGATGATAATGGAGTTTTATATTTGAATGTACCTATGGCTGAAACCCCAGTGCATACAGTTAAAATAAATATTCCAAAGAAAAATATTGATGTTTTTTCCAGGGGAGCCGTAATGTTAAAAGCTAAGGAAGTTGCTAACGTGACTGAGGTGGAACTTCTTTATGGAAACAGTCGCAATATAGACCTTAATTGGCGACCGAAAACACGAAAGATAGAAAATGAAGAAACTGTATTTTTTTGTGCAACGGAATCTATGATACTGTTCAATGAAGGCGTCGGAGAATTGGAACATTTGATAAATTGCAGGATCTCACGCGGAAAAATAAGAAAAATAGAATTGCGGATTCCGCAAAATCAGACTGTGATATCGGTTAACGCAAAACATCTTTATACCTGGAGCTTTGATAAAGAAAAATCTACCTTGGAAATACTTTTTGATGAACCTATGATTGGAAAGTGTTTGCTCAAAATCGCTACGCAGGTCGCTGTTGCTACCATGCCAGATGAAGTAACTTTGGGGATTCCACAAATAATCGGAGCATCTCGGCAAAGAGGAATTATGGCTGTATCTTCAGTCCCCAGCGTAAAAATTTCCGCCAGTCCAGTGAAAAATCTTAACCCTATAAGTTCGTCAGACTTTCCTTTATCTCACTTTCCCAAAAAACAGCGGATTTTGGGTTCTGTCGCAGGAATGATTTTTTCATATCGTTACTATGCGCTTCCGGCAGAGATAAAAATAGAGGTTTCAGAGGTTAAACCAGAAATAAGAGTTATTCAAGATTCTAAATTCAGAATCGGTGATGAAAGAACTATTTTCAATACGTCACTGAATATAGAAATATCCAAAGCAGGGCTTTTTCAACTAAAATTAAATATTCCTGAAAATTATGAAATAGATTCTCTTTCTGGAGGTGATGTAAGCCATTGGGACGAATATGAGGATGACGGTCACTATGTCCTTATATATTTTAAAGGCAAAAAACTGGGAAATATCTCTTTGCACCTTTCTCTTGCTCTGAATGATAAATCTTCTTCACAAATACTCTATGTCCCACGCGTAAATCTGGAAAAAGAAATAAAACACACAGGAATTCTGCTTGTTTCAGCCGAAAAAGGAATCAGGCTTACAGTAAAAGAACGCTCCGGTATAACTGAGACCAGTGCCAGCGCCCTTGGATACAGAGTAAGGGATGCTCTTGCATTTAATATTCTACACTCAGACTGGTCTTTAAAACTACAAAAAGAGACTGTAACCCCATGGGTACAGACTGAGGTGCTCCAAAAAGCACATATTACAGATGGAATGATTAGCAATAGTATCTATATTCGCTATAAAATAGAGAATGCCGGAATAAAAATGTTAAAAATAAAACTCCATGATTCTCTTTCTGGGGTTGATATTTCCGGAGATGATATTGTTGGTTATTCTGGGGAAAACGGAATTTGGAAGGTTGAATTGCACGATAAGGTTGAGAGAGAGTATCTGTTAAAAATACAGTACCAGTCGCCTTTTGATAAGGATTTCGGGGAAGTGGCAGTAAATTCGGTAAAACCTCTTGGAGTATCGTTGATAAAGGGATATGTTTCACTCTTTGCTGACAGTGGTCTTCGGGTTTCAATCCTATCTAAAAAGGGTTATCTGAAACATTTTGACGCTCGTTCTATTCCCCCTATTTTTGGAGTTGGTTCTTTGTCAGACTCAACCCATTCGTTCCGAACTGTTTCGGGAGATTATAGCATCACAGTCGGAGTAAAAAGGCATAAAAGTGCAGAACTCCTGCCTGCCAGAGTGAAAAAAGTGAAAATCAATAGCATTGTAGCCGAAAATGGTGCACAATTCTATAAAATTAAGATCGCTCTTATACCAGGAAGCAAAAGATTTTTGAAAATGATAATGCCCGAGAAAAGTAAACTCTGGTCTGTTTTTGTGGACGGATTATCTGTAGTTACATCTATTGAAAACAAATCTATTCTGATTCCCCTGGAAATCTCGCAGCAGGGGACTTCTCTTCGTAATGTAGAAGTATATTATGTTACACCGGCAGATACAGAATGGAATATGGAGAAACAGCTTTTTTATGGACCCGAATTTGATTTGCCTCTACAAAATATTGAATGGAAATTGTTCCTTCCCAAGAATAAAAAATATACTAAGCAAGATGGAACGCTTAAGTATGTAGAAGAAAAAACTTCACTTTTTGCCAACTGGAACCTTAATAAATATGAATCATATCGCCAGAGTTCTATGCAGACTTCAAAGAATGAAGCAGTCATGCTTCTGGATAAAGGAAGCCAACTGGCAATTCAAGGAGAGCAGGAGCAGGCAAAACAGATGCTTCAGCAGGCTATGAATACATCAGGTGCAGAAAAAGCATTAAATGAAGATGCACGAGTTCAATATCGCAATCTACAGAGACAGCAGACTATGGTTGGACTTATGAAACGCAGAAATGAACTTATTTCCACAAATATAATGCCTCAGAAAAATGAGAAAAAACAAATAATAATCAGTGAACAGCAATTTAATAAGGGGGATTTTTCTAATGCACTTGTAAGAAAAGTTCAGGATTCAATGACCTCTGACGAGAAAAAGGCACTCGGACAACTTGCTGACCGCCTGCTTGATCAGCAGAATGCAGCACTCTCAAAAATAAGACTTTTGCATATAAGTTTTCCAGAACAAGGCAAAATTATGCGTTTTAAACGAGATATGCAGATCTCTCCAAATGAAGAAATGAAGGTGTCTTTCAATGTTAAAGATAAAACAGATAAAACCAATAAATCTTTTGCTGGAAATAAAAGATTATTCCTTTTCATTTTCCTGCTTTTCTCAAGCACCTGGATAATGTTTGGAAATAAAAAACAAACATCCAATACAATAATCAAATAAAGATAATTTGCGGAATCCGCAAATAAAGATAAATTAGAAAGGACAGGCATTAACCACACTTCTTTTGCAATGAGGCTGACTTTACGTCAGCAATGAGCATTGCGAATGGCAAAAGAACACAGAAAGCGCAAAGAAAAAGCATTTTAATTATTCTTCAAATCTTTGTGTTCCCTGCGTTCTTTTGCGGTAAACTATAAAAAAACTACTTTTAACAAGATCACAGCATGGGACGCAAACCGTCGCGCCCGCGAGTTTGGAGTTATCTTAAGAAAATTTGCTCGAGATTTGAACGATTTTTTAAAAGATATATTTTAAATATAAAAAATAGGAGATAATACAAATGCAAAAAGAAACAGCAGTTATAGACAATGCAGTAAATTTAATTAGTTCAATGCCTAAAAGTTCAACTTGGGACGATATTATGTATGAAATATATGTAAAGCAAAAAATTGAAAAAGGACTTGATGATAGTAAAACTGGAAAAGTGACTTCTCACGAAGACGTAAAAAAGATGTTTGCGCAACGATGAAAATTAATTGGACAGATAATGCGATTCAAGATTTAAAAGAAATCAAGACATATATTTAGAGAGATTCAGATTTTTATGCCACACGATTTATTGAAAAACTAATTGATGGAGTTGCTCCTTTAGCTATTTTCCCAGAGATGGGAGAGGTGTTCCAGAAGCTCAAAATGAATTGATTAGAGAACTCATTTATAGACCTTACCGAATTATATACAAAATCAAACAAAAGTATATTGATATTATTACTGTCGTCAATTCTCATAGAGATTTAACTAATCCTGAATTAAAGAAATGGGAAATAGGATAACTTTTAGGTTCACATAACTACTTTCCGCTATCGCGAAAAGTAGTACGTGAGCTTAGTGTTAGCAAGGGGAAATATGATGACATATCAGAAAATAGGGGGATAGGGTTTATATCACTGAAGGGGTTACACAATTCTTAAATTGAGTAAAATTATTATTGAAGTACCCCTTCAGGGTATATGTTTTTTTTTACCTTTACCCCCGCACGTTGTCAGCCCTGAAGAATTAAACTTTTTTTCGCAGTAAATAACCTGAAAATGCATTGTTGAATAAAAAAAATGTTCGCAATGCGTTTTTTTTACTTGCATATATCTTATACGTATATATCTTTTGAAGACAGAAAAAATAACAGGAGATTAAACAGTGAGAGCGCCAAGCGAAGCTGGCGTAAACAAGCTGGACAATCCAGCACGGATAAAGGTTAGCCACCAGTCCGGAACGGAACCATGCGCATGGTAAGGTAACGAGCCATGTGAAGCCATGGGAAAGGC
>JAYEIY010000331.1:0-4575 GCA_034660375.1 Verrucomicrobiota bacterium | reverse complement strand
ATTTCAAAGTTGGACAGGTGCATTTTGCTCAAAATTTTAAAAAAGTAAAGAAAAAAAAGTAAAAATCAGGGAAAAGGTCTAATTTTGGGGTTTACTTTTACATAACAGCGAAGCGAAAAAGACTTTTAGTGCAATGTCTATGTAGAGAAAAAGTTTTAATCTAAATGTTTTAATAAAGTAAAAAGTCGGATAAACCGCAGTGTTTTCAATGCATCAAACCATCTGTGGAACTCATTCTCTCTTGCTACTTTTTCAGTATGATTGTCCCTTATTTTATCCCATGATTCTGCAAAACCTGATTCTATAAGAAAGTTCTTTAAAATTTTATTATCAATCTTGCTTAAACATCCTTTCCCTGAAATATTAGGATTTGTTTTTATTATTGAAAAAAGGACTTTTAATGTATCGAATGCTTCTTTTGGATAATGTTCAAATGGTGTTCCTTTGCAATATTGTTTTATTCTTATTCCGGTACCAAAGGGGTTTCGAACGGATATGCGAGAAGACGGGAAAACTTTTGTTGATGTAATTTCTTTTACACCACCATTTTTCTGCAGATTTTCCAAGAAATAGAAATCTTCTCCGGCAGTTTTTTTTGCATGCATTCCGGCAGCTTTTGCGTAGCCTTTTGCTGTGCAGACAATTGCAGACCCCATGCTATGATATGCATAGGGAGAACCTATTCTTTTGAGATTTTCCACATAATGATCCATAAAGCATTCATACTCATCTATTGCTCTCTGTTGTTCTTTATTCTTAGCCGATTGGTGCTTAAAAGATATCACTCCTCCGAAAGATCCTGAATACAGAAGGGCTTTTCGAGCCGCAACGATATAATTTTCTTCAACTATAGTATCTGCATCCAGAGAAAATAAGCACGGGACTTTTTCTGAAGAGAAATCCTCTGCAATTAACTGCAAAGCAGAATCCATTCCTATTTTTCTAGCCAATCCTATTCCTCTGTTGTCGGGCAATTCTTTTTTAGGGGAGGATAGATCAATCCAGCCAATATTTAGGAGGTCAGGATTGATATATGAATAACTCTTGAGGTCAAAAAGGAGGCGTTGATTATCTGCAATTTCCTTTTTTAGGGCATTTTTTCTATTATTAATTACAAGGATAATAGAAGTTTCTGAAAGAACTTTTTTCGGTTTATTTTTACTAAGACTAAGCAGGGTTTGGAGCAAAGAGTCGTATTCTGCAAGAACGGGGATGACAACATAGTTTTGAAAATGTGAATTCTCTGACAGATTTTCAACTGCTTTTATTATGGCTCTTTTTCTTAGATATTTATTTATAGAACTATTTATAGACATCTTCAGGATTGAATACCTTTTCGCCTACAATTTTAAGTTCATTTTTTTCAACTTTTCTATAGAAGCAGGATCTATATCCCAGATGACATGCCGCATCTCCAATTTGTTCTATTTTAAAAACAACGGTATCAAGGTCACAGTCTACATAAATTTCTTTTATTTTCTGAACATTTCCGGACTCTTCTCCTTTCTTCCATAATTTTTCTCTGGAACGAGACCAGTATGTAGCATTCCCCGTTTCAAGAGAGTATTTCCAAGAGTCTTCATTTATATACGCCATCATTAGTATTTCGCCGGTTTTATAGTCCTGTGCAATAGCCGGAATAAGTCCATCAGATTTTGCAAAATCAAGTTTTATCATTTTTTTTCCTTTTCAGTTTATTGAATGTTGTCAATTGTTTTAACTTAATGTTCTTGTTTCTATGCTTAACACCTCTTGTTTCAAGCCTCCCCTCCTTTTTCGTGTTGTTTCATCTTATCTTTGAAAATACCATTTTTTTATATATCAAAAATCGAATTAAGCAGAAAGACCTTATCATTTTTTGTAAATTTCTTATAGAATGGGGTCTTTACCGCGACAATTGTTCCTTTTTGTGCCTCAGTTATTTTTTTATGCTCAAATTCTATTGATGTAATAGTGAACTCTACTGCACCACATTGTTTGCCAATAATCATCATTTCGTCTCCAAGTTTAAGATTATCGGTTTGCAAAAGAATTTCAAGGACATTTATTTTTGAATAAAAATTTTTAATTTTACCGAGGTAAGTTTTTTTTATAGTAGCCTGGTTTCCATCTTTTGCCCATTCATCGATTGGGCGTCCCAGATAGAATCCCTGCGAGAATTCTCTGTTAAATACTTCTTTTAAAGATTTTGTAAGTTTTTCTTTTAGGGGTAGATTCAGTGTCTTAGTATAATATGCATCTATTGCTTTTCTGTAGGCAGTGGTTACGGTTTTAACATAATCGGCGTTTCTTGCGCGTCCTTCTATTTTCAATTTATTAATTCCGGCATCAAGAAGTAAATCCAGAATTGGGAGAGTACATATATCTTTTGGACTTAATAAAGAAGATTTTTCTACAACAAACTCGATATCATTTTCCATTCCTTTTATATGGTATGGATATCTGCATGGTTGATGACAATCTCCACGATTTGCGCTATGTCCAGTATTAAAATGTGACATAAAACATCTTCCAGAAACGGCGACACATACAGCACCGTGAATAAAACATTCAATATCAATATCTGTTTTCTTTCTAATTTTTATTATTTGTTCGAGAGTACATTCTCTAGCCAGCACAACCGACTCAGCGCCAAGGTTCTTATAGTAATTGGCTGAAGTACTGTTAGAAATAGATGCCTGGGTGCTTATATGTATTGGAATATTACGTTTTTTACATTCTTCTATAACGGCATAGTCCCAGCAAATAACTGCATCGATATTTAATTCTGCGACTTTATCAAGAGTTTGCTGTATTTCCGGAAGTTCTTCTTCAAAAATTATAGTATTTAGAGTTAGGTATGCCTTTTTCTCAGCCGAGTGCAGTCTTTTTACTCCATCCGAGAATTCATCTAAAGAGAAATTCCTGATATTTGCACGCATATTTCTGTTTCCGACACCAAAATATACGGAGTCTGCACCAGCATCTATTGCGGAAATTAGAGCAGCGGGAGAACCTGCAGGAGCAATAAGTTCAACTTTTTTAAGAGAAAGGTTTGACATTTTTTAGTTTTCTGGGTCTCGTGTTGAAAAGATCTAAGACATGAAAGAGAGGTAGAAACGTTGTCTTTTGAATAAATTGCGAATAGGGATGACAGCTAAAGGTCAAGAGCAAACAAATAACAGTCAACAGTAGTTATTCAATAATGAGACCTACATCATCATCTACGTCAAATGCACCACCACCAGCTACAGCTCCAGCCATTTTTTTGGGGAGTTTGAATGTAGGCAGATATCGATAATAAACCTCGAGCATGAGAGTACACAAGGTTGTGGCGTAATAAGGAGTCCAATCTTCTTTAAATCCTCCAGGAAGTTCCCAATGACCATCAGATTCCTGATTTTTTATTAACTGTGGCTGAAACATCTTATTCCATCCTCTCCAGGTACTTTTGCCATGATGAAACATTGCCTGAGTTGCATAGTACCAATTATAGACCTTTGTATGATGAATCGATGCATTTTTGTGCATATCCTTATCATTCCAATCAACTTTTTCGTTGTTTTTAATAATTTCAACTCCTCGTAGAGCTTCTTTGGAATGTCCTTCTCCTATGAGTTGAAGACATAAAGTCGCCACATCTGTCATGGAAATGGTTCCTTGCCCCTTCTTAGAATACGGAAAATATCCTTTTCTAGCACCGGATTTACATTGGACATCCTTAAGAAATTCTGAACTCTTTTCAATTGCTTTATGTATTCCGGGAACGGTTGAGCCTGAAACATACGCTGCTTTTAGAGCCTGTATTTGCCAACCAGAAAGAGAAACATCAAATCTAGCGCCTTTTTTGTAACCATAGTCAAAACCTCCACTTGGTTGTTGCCCTTCTACAATAGACAGAATCAATTTATCCATGGGACCTTTTATCATGGGAATTTTTGTAAGACCGTATGCCTCAGAAAGCGCATAGGCAATAATCCCATTTTCATATCCATTACCACCTATACGCTCGCCACCCTTGTTAACTTTTTCTACCAGATATTGAATCCCCATTTGGACTGTATTACCAAACTCTTCGGAAAGAGGGGTTTCACCGTGTGCCAAAAATGTTAGAAGAGCAAGACCGGTCATTGCTCCCCCATGAGTAGTTGAATCCATGGGCCAGCGCCCCGTCGTCTTATTCTGATGGTCTTTAAGCCAGCGAAGCGCTCTTAAAACGGCTGCTTCTCCTGCTCCTGAACCACCGAAACGTCTCAACATTCCCTTACGGCCGGAATTTGTACGTCCGCCATAAAGACCTGAGAGCTTGAGGGGGGTTGCATTGGGGCTGATATCAAGGACTGCATCAAAGTCCATATTATCATCAGTTTGTGGCATATCGTTATTAAAATCTTCTGTTGAAGCAGTATTTTCTGTTGGAGTTACGTCTGGTTTTTCTACGGTTGGAACTGCTTCTTCGACAGGTTGTTCTTCGAGTTCTTCAATTTCTTCAATAACTTCCGGTTCTATCTCCTTCACTTCCAGTTCTTCCATGGTCACTTCTACCGGAGGAATTTCTGTACTATTCTCACCTTTGATAAAAATCATCATTACTGA
>JAYEIY010000330.1:0-4606 GCA_034660375.1 Verrucomicrobiota bacterium | reverse complement strand
TGACAGATTACAAGAAATCGTCATTGGGGAGAATGATGCCAACCATATTTAAAAAAGTAGGGATTGATTTTAAAGAATTGAATAGAAAAAAAAGAATTAATATTCACAAAAAAGGTGGTTATGTCGCCAATATGGTAAAAACTAATAACGGGGACGTAGGAATCTGCTGGAATGCTATTGCTAAACTTCGTGAAGAGACCCTTGATATTATAGAAATTCCACAAAATCAATTGCCAACCCCACAAATTGATGCAGTTAGCAGTGCAACGGGAAAAAGTTTTTTTCTTACCCCCATGCGAGTAACAATTGCAACCCTTAAATGTTCGACAAACCCAGAAGCCTCAAAAAGATTTGCAGAATTTCTTACTTCTCCTGAGGGTAGTAATTGTTTTTGTGAATTTGGTTTCACTATGATAAAAACAATTAAATTATATGAAAATGGGAAAGCATTATGATAAATAAAAATTTTGCATTATTAAAAACCTCATTATTCATAGGGTTTCTTATATTAATAGGTCTTTTTTCAGGATGTTCAGAAAAAGAAACTGCAAAACCACGCTTAACTATTGTCTGTGGTACCGGATTACGAAAAGCTGTTGATAAAGTAATTGCAAAATTTGAAATTAACAACAACATAGACATTGAACCTGTTTATTATGGTAGCGGAATAGCCCTGACCTATGCTAGAGAACATGAAGAAGTCGATATGTTTATGCCAGGCGATTTATGGTATGTCAATCGCCTTGAGGAACTGACAAAAAATGTAGAAATAAAAAGAACTGTATCATTTTTTGTTCCAACAATAATAGTCAAAAAAGGAAATCCAAAAAAAATAATTCAATTAAAAGATTTTTTCCGTGATAATGTTACTATTGCTATTGGAAATTCGAAAGCATGCCAGATTGGCAGGCTGACAAAAAAGATTTTCAAAAAGAACGATATGGATATTACTAAAAAAGAATCGAAAAAATCTCTAACAGTAAATGAGCTTGGCGTATGGGTAAAAATGGGCGACGTAGACGCAACTATCGTATGGGATGCAATCGCTACAAATATTGCCGATTCTGTTGACATTATTCAAATACCAAAAGAGAAGAATATTATTTCTACTGTCGTTATTTCCTCACTTAAGACTTCGAGAAATAAAGAAAATACAAAAAAGTTTATTGATTTTATCACCGGTGATACTGGAAGAAGTATTTTAAAAAGTTGCAATTATCACCTTGATACTCCATACTCATCAACAAAAATGGAGAAAAACTAAATGTCTAATAATTCTAAAGAATTGCTAGATAAAGTCGTCGGTCCAAGGATAAATACACTTAGTATTTCTACTATTTCGATCCTTTTTTCTCTTGTCTTCTTAATTCTTTTGCTGATTTTCTCCGATATTTATTATCTTTTTAATCACAACATAGGTTTTATTGCATTCAAAGAAATGCTCTTAAGACCTGAAATAATCTCTGCAATGCGGATGAGTACAGTAACATCTTTGGTTTCTTTGTTACTTATTCTATGTTTTTCTATTCCCATAGGCTATGCTTTAAGTCGATTCCGTTTCCCGGGTCATACCTTGATGAATACAATAGTTGATATCCCACTGATTTTGCCACCAGTTGTAATCGGTGTTTCTTTATTGGCCTTTTTCGGATCACCACTCGGTGCAGAAATAAAATTCATCCTTAAAACAATGAATATTTCAATAATTTCAGGGATTGGAATTGTACTCTGTCAATTCTTTGTATCTATTTCATACTGCATACGTGCTACAAAAGCCTCATTTGATTCAATTGATCGTCGCTTAGAGCATATTGCATTGACTTTAGGTTGTTCACAATGGCAGGCATTTCTCAATGTAGCATTTCCATTGAGCAGAAATGGGGTAATCGCCGGAGCAGTAATGGCGTGGGCAAGGGCTATTGGTGTATTTGGACCATTGATGATCTTTGTCGGAACAGGACCACGAGTACAAGTTATGCCCACTTCTATCTGGCTAGAGCTAAGTATTGGTAATATAGAACTTTCTATTGTTATTGCCCTAGTCATGGTTTTTATTGCAGCAAGTGCCTTGACAATTGTCCATTGGCTTGGACCGGGGAGGTCATGGGCATGAAAAGTTTACAAATTGAAAACCTTGCTTTAAGTGCCGGAAATTTCAAACTTAAGAATATTTCTTTTCATATTGAGCAAGATGAATATTTTGTTTTAAAAGGTCTTACAGGATCCGGAAAAAGTTTAATAATGAAAGCAATCTGTGGTTTAATCCGTTTGGATTCCGGCAAAATCTTAATAGATGGAAAAGATGTCACAAACCTGCAACCACGGTTTAGAAAAGTCGGCTATATCCCACAGAATTCACTCCTTTTTCCACACCTAAATGTAGAAGAGAATATCGCTTTTGGTCTAAAATTTAAAGATTTTTCAAAAAATAAAATTACTGAAGAAGTTGACAAAATTACGGAGTTAGTTGGAATATCACAACTGCTTAATAGAAACGTCCTAAATCTAAGCGGTGGTGAAAAACAAAAAGTAAATATTTGCAGAGCTCTTATTCTAAAGCCCAAGATTCTTCTTCTGGATGAACCATTAAGTGCTGTTGATGAAGGACATCGTGATAAATTATGTTCAATACTAAAATCATTGCAAAAAAAAACAAAAATCCCTGCAATGCATATATCTCATAATAAAAAAGAAACAGAATTAATCGCCGATAGAATATCTATACTTGAAAACGGAAAAATAAAAGGAGTTTTATGAAAGCTATAATGGTAATGTTTGATTCTCTAAATCGTCAGATGTTGCAACCTTATGGTTGTGACTGAGTTCATACCCCTAATCTCCAACGTCTAGCCGAAAAATCACTAACATTTGATAATTCCTATGTCGGCAGTATGCCTTGTATGCCTGCCAGACGTGAACTGCATACCGGACGCTATAACTTTCTTCATCGTAGTTGGGGACCACTTGAGCCTTTTGACGATTCCATGCCTGAATTATTGAAAAAAAATGGAATTCCTTCACATCTTATCAGTGATCATTACCATTACTGGGAAGAGGGTGGAGCAAATTATCATACAAAATATGCAAACTGGCAGATTTCTCGCGGACAGGAAGGAGATCCCTGGAAGCCAGATATGAACAAACCAGATTTTCCGCGTCCTAATCCAAAACGCAACAGAGGTGTTTCGCCTAATCAAGACTGGATTAATCGTGCATATATGAAAGATGAAAAAGATATGCCACAGGCAAAAACATTTGCTATGGGTATGGAATTTCTTAAATGTAACCATAAACATGACAACTGGTTTTTACAAATAGAGACCTTTGATCCCCATGAACCATTTTTTTCAGCAGATAAATACAAAGATATCTATGATTTTGATTTTAGCAAATCAACACGTGACTGGCCGAAGTATACCCATGCCGATGATGCTCCGGATCATGTAAAACTCTTCGAGCATTTTCGCTATATGAACGCCGCACTAGTCTCAATGTGTGACAATTATCTAGGAAAAGTTCTTGATTTTATGGATAAACATAATCTCTGGAAAGATACTATGCTTATTGTTAATACCGATCATGGGTTTCTCCTCGGTGAACACGACTGGTGGGGAAAATGCAGAATGCCTTTCTATAACGAGATAGCTAATATTCCATTTTTTATCTGGGATCCACGCTCTAAAAAGAAAAATGAACATAGAAAATCATTGGTTCAAACTATTGATATAGCTCCTACACTACTGGATTATTTTAATGTAGAGATTCCTAAAGATATGCAGGAAAATATCTTAAAACACATACTTGATACAGATAAACAGGAAAGAAAAGCTGCTCTTTACGGCATTCATGGAGGTCATGTAAATGTCACTGATGGACGTTATGTCTATATGCGTGCTCCAGTAAACCCTAAAAATAATCCTCTATACCAATACACTCATATGCCTGCTCACATGAGAGTCCCATTTTCTGTTAATGAAATGCATGGACTTGAAGCTTTAGCAGATCCTTTTGACTTTACCAAAGGTTGCAAAACAATGAAAATTAATGCCTCAGGAAAAAATACCTGGAATCTGGCTTATGAATTTGGGAACCTACTTTTTGATCTTAAAAATGATCCAAAACAAGAAAAACCGCTGGATGATCCCGAACTTGAAAAAATGATGATTAAACATCTTATTCGCGAAATGCGCAAAAATGATGCTCCTGAAGAACAATACACCAGATTAGGCTTAACATTGTAATGACATATTATTAATATAAATAGACATTGCACGAAAAGCCTTTTTCACTTCGTTCAAAGGCTTTTCATACACTGTCTGTTTCTGTTTGCAGTTATTTTTTGAGTAAATAACACTTAAAATCATTATTAACGAGTCAGTATTCATCTCAAATAAAATTCAAAATCTCTAATTTTGAACCTAGAAAGCCTGTATGAAAAGGTTTTTGCTTTTTAAAAACCTTTTCGTGCATGGTCTAAATACCAGAGCTCCAAGTTATCGAGCAACTCAGATTCCCTTTTTTTATCCAGGATATTATTCCACCTCATCTAAGGTCAATTCTTAAAAAAGAATCTCCGTTTTATCCCCACCGGGGATATTCACCGTAG
>JAYEIY010000329.1:0-4609 GCA_034660375.1 Verrucomicrobiota bacterium | reverse complement strand
TTTGTATATTGAGTTAGATATAAGGAACCCCTGTTTTGTTTTTTTATCAGTCCTAGGTCAAGGCAATATGTCCTGTCTTCTTCTGTTGAAATAGAGGTCTTTCCTACAAGCATGGGTTCAATTACTTTTCTTACACGTGTTTCCTTTAATTTGTCTGCTAATTGGTCAAGATGAGTTGCTCTGGATAAAATTAAGCGTTCTTTTGCTTCTTCAAAAATTTGTGGTGTTATTTCAATGGAACGGTCTCGGTTTTCTTTCATTTCAAAGCATGCTTCATAGGCAAGGGCATTTACGAGCCAAGGCTGACCTCCCGTATATTCCCATACCAAATCAAAAATTTTATCCTCAAAGACCTGTCCAGTATCTTTAGTATGCTCCAAATATAATTTTTTAATTTCTTCTTTTGTAAAATTGCCTAGAGAAAGGGATTTCGACTTTATGTTGAAACAACTACCTCCTGTAATTATTTCTCCATCTGCTTTGTGTATTTTATAGTCCTTAATATCTACCAAACCACACAAAATAATACTTTGTGGAAAATTTGTCGGTCGTTTTTTGTAACCTGTTCTCAACTGTCTAAGAACTGACACTAGGGTGTCTCCTATCAGTGAATCAATTTCGTCTATTAACAAAACTATGGGCCTATCGCTCTCTTTTGATAAAAAGTTCAGTGCTGCTAACAGGGCATTCCCAGAACCGACTTCCTCCAAAATAACAAGTAACTTTTTTCTGATAGAAAAATCTTCAAAAACCTCAGCTGTTTCAGAACCTAATTCTGCCAGAATAGCTTTCATGCCCTCATATATATCATTACGTGCGACTTGTGCACATTCAACATTGACATAAATAGCAATGTAATCATCTCTTTCATTCAAATATTCCTGTAGAGCCAGCATGCATGATGTTTTTCCACTTTGTCTAGGTGCATGAAGAACAAAAGACTTTTGATACTCTATCAACTCAAGGATGTCTTCTAAATCCCATCTGCTCAATGGAGGTAATTGATAATGTATCTCTTTTACCGGTCCTGCTGTATTAAATATTTTTTTAAGTTTTTTAGCCATATTTTCAGTATAATATTTTCTTTTCAGTAATAGTTTTTGTTACAAGTAAAAGCTAGGCAAAGCCCTACTCCCTGTCGGAAGCCTCAGCCCTTGCTTTGCAAGGTCGCTCGGGGGCTCGCTCTGTACTCCCAAAAAATTCGCTTCGCTCATCGAAATAATCGTAATTGCAAAATGTGTCGCTTTGTGTGCGAAGCACTTTGGAGTGCGTCGCTCTGCGACGCTTTTACTTTTATGTAATGTTATTGCTAATAAATAAAATCTTGAGTCTAACTATATCTTTTGCTACAAGTAAAAGCGGGGCAAAGCCCCGGCACTCCAAAGATTCGCTTCGCTCATCGAAATAATCGTAATTGCAAAATGTGTCGCTTTGTGTGCGAAGCACTTTGGAGTGCGTCGCTCTACGACGCTTTTACTTTTTATGTAATGTTATTGCTAATAAATAAAATCTTGAGTCTAGTTATATCTTTTGCTACAAGTAAAAGCGGGGCAAAGCCCCGGCACTCCAAAGATTCGCTTCGCTCATCGAAAATGGGAAACAACTTTATTTTCTGACCTCTAACGAATAATATGCCTTTTGGCGCTTATTGTAAGGAACCTGTGATGGCCAGCTGAGTTCTAAGTTTAAAATACAGGCATTTGCTATTCCAGGATCATAATCTTGAGCACCAGCTGTCGTATAATATTTATAGTCTTCAGCATCAATATCTGTTTTCCAGATACGTGCCACTCCGGAGAAATCAACGATTACTCCCGAGTCAATGATTCCATCCTCATTTTCATCCATACTCTCATCTATAAGTGAGTCTGGGTCGTCACTTACCCCGTTGCCCTGCCATGCATATATCCAGTATACGTCTTTTGTTTTGTCAGCATAGATTGTTGGAAAATTGTCATCTAACAATGCGTATTTTCTTTCATCTTCATCACCAGAGTTAGGTTTTGTGGCAGGAAGAGAAGAAACCACTCCCCAATTATTTTCCGCTTGAACAGCCATATAACTTAACAAAGTATCCATTTGATGAGCGGCAAAATTTTCTGCTACGGCATCTCTGTTGGCGTTAAGTCCGACGGGAAAAAGCCCCATTATTGCGGTAAATCCTATAGCAATTACTCCCATTGCAAGGACAACTTCGATCATTGAGAAAGAATTTAAAATTAAAAACCATTTGTCATTAATTATTGACTGTTTAATATTTTTATTTTTTTTCATAAAACATTTCCTATTTTTATTTTAAGCTTAGGGAGGTCTTCTTTAAGTATATTCCAAACAATATCAACATTTACTCCAAAATAATTATGTATTAGTTTATCTCGTGTTCCAGCAATATTTTTCCAGAGAATTTCCGGATTTTGTTCTCTTATCTTTTTAGATAATAACTTTGTTGCTTCTCCTAAAATTTCAATATTGCGAATAACTGCATCTTAAGTTTTAAAATCGTCTATAAAATCTTCGTATTTTATATTATGAGTATAATCAATAATCCGATTAAGACTTTCATCTATGTCTTATAATAAATCTATATCTTTTCGTTCAGACATAAATAATACTCCTCCTTATTTAATCAGCAATTTTTTTATTTCTTTTCTATAAATTCATCAATCAAAGCTATATCGGCTTTGTCTATTGGTCTGTTTATTTTTTCTTTCATCTGTTTGATATCTGTCAAACTTGCCACTTTTATTTTTATAGAATCAAATATTTTTATGTCTTCTGCATTTATAAGCAATTCTGAAAAAGTTATAGAATCTTCTATAAATACATCAATTAAATCAATTTCTTGAGAATCTTTAAAAGTAACCCACTGTCCTACAGTCAAAGCAGGATTTGCTCTTGAGACTTTGAATAAAGATTCTTGATCCGTAGTAAGTCCTAATTTTTGTAATTGTTCAAATATTACAGCAATATTATTTTTAGCAATATAAATATCCAAATCAAGTGTAGTTCTTGGCAGTCCATGTAGGGAGAGTGCTGCACCTCCTACAACTACAAAATCAACATTATCTTCAGCCAAGTTTACCAGAATGCTTGTCCAAGAGTGTTTGTCTATATTTTTTTCCTCCATTTCTGTATGAATCATAAATCTTCTTTTTGTCTTCGGGAAGCATATTATAGATTTCTCTTCCTTTTGATATTGAGTAATCTAAACGCTCTAAAGGCGATAACTTTTTAAAATTTTCTATGTGTTTTTGTCGTAAATCCACAATCGTTATTTTTTTAGATTTGCTTTTAATTCAGCTAACTCCTGAATAGCTTTTTCGGCTCGTCTATCTGCCTTTTTAGCTCGTCTGTCTGCCTTTTCGGCTCGTTTTTTTTCTTTTTCAGTTTCTATTCTATCTTTTTTAGCTTGTTTATTTGCTTCTTCTATTTGTCTTTCCATATCTTCAAGATCTGCAATATAATCATCTTCAAGAATCATCCTATTACGAACTTCCTTCTCAAGGGCTGCTTTTTCTAATGTCCTGATTATTTTTTTAAGCCAATGGGGAGCATTCTTATCTTCTATGTCTATGTAGTGATGGTCATCATCAATATAGTTACTTTGGTCAAAAATAGTTAATAATTTTTTCAACTCTGAATTTATTATGGGGTGTTTATTATCTTTTTCTTCCTGTTTTATTCTTTCTGTAACAGATGGAATTTGAATAACTAAGCCATCGTGTGTTAATCCATCAATAAAATGACTCTTTTTATTTAATTTCTGGTTAGTCAATGCGTTAAAAAGTGCTCTCTTTATTTGAATTGCCTCTTCATTAAAGCCATCTAGGTTATGGCCAAGGATATATATAGGGTAAATAGGACGTGCTATGATTTTTCCGTTAATCCGATACCGATGCTCGCGCTTCATATAAGTTGATCCTAAATATCGCCTAAAACGCATAACATCACTGATGAGTTTGGCTTTCTGTAATTCAACTATAATTATTTCCTCAGACTTGTCCTCTTTTTCTATTGTAGCAGAAAAATCCATTCGCATTACAGTATAGGATTCTTTTGAACCAAATGGAGGTGTCTTTTTTTCTGCAATTAATTCAGTTGGATTTAGTTGCAAATCTATAACTTTTTTATTTATGAGCTTGGATATAACGATTTTGGCAACTCGTAAATCTTCAGTTAATAAATATTTAAAAACTGCATCATATATTGGATTTGCTATTCTCATTTTGTTTTACTTTTTTTAAAGTTATTTATTAGTGCTACGTTATCTCCGAGGACGTAAATTGCAAAATGTGTCGCTTTGTATGCGAAGCACTTTGGAGTGCGTCGCTCCGCGACGCTTTTACTTTTATGTAATGTTATTGCTAATAAATAAAATTTTGAATCTGGCTATATCTTTTGCTACAAGTAAAAGCGGGGCAAAGCCCCGGCTCTCCAAAAGATTCGCTTCGCTCATCGAAAATAATCGCAATTGCAAAATGTGTCGCTTTGTGTGCGAAGCACTTTGGAGTGCGTCGCTCTGCGACGCTTTTACTTTTTATGTAATGTTTTGCTAATAAATAAAATCTTGAATCTGGCTACATCTTTTGCTACAAGTAAAAGCGGGGCA
>JAYEIY010000328.1:0-4647 GCA_034660375.1 Verrucomicrobiota bacterium | reverse complement strand
AGAAGCTGCACCACATCTTGTTTTCCAGGGCTTTTTACAACGAGTCGCGAATGGACATGGTGCAATTGATCGTGAATATGCTTTAGGTAAGGGAAGATGCGATCTTTATCTGAAATGGAAAGGTCCTAAGTATGAACAACGCATTGTATTTGAATTGAAAATACATTCGGAACATACCAATTTATCCACCTTGAAAAAAGAAGGATTAATCCAAACTGCAGAGTATGCAGATCTCTGCAATGCAACAGAATCTCATCTGATAATCTTTGATCGCAGAGAAAATATTGATTGGAAAGATAAAGTTTATACAGAAACAAAAGAAGACGATAAAAATAGAATAAAAATATGGGGAATGTGATCCACTATATACATTCACCCTAGGAAATAATCTTTGTTAACAATATATTCGGAGTATTTATGCTTTACAGTATGAAAGAAGTCGCAACAGATTGTGGAATATCAGAAGAAGAGCTGGAAAGATGCATAAATAAATATAATATTCCATTAAAAAGGAAAAAAATAAACACAAAAGGAATTCAAACTCTTTTTTCATTTGCGAAGTTTGAGGATAATAGACTTTCTGACGCTATGAACAATAAATCTGTTTCATTTAATTATACTTATGAAGATAAAACAATATCAATATATAAAGATGATGCAATCTCTTTTTTAAAAAAGTTACCATCAAGAAGTATTGATTTAATAACTACTGATCCGGCATACTCCGGAATGAACAATAAACTGAAATTAGGTAAGGGGCGAATTGTTGGGAAATATGCAAATAAAGGACAAAATAATGCAAAATGGTTTGAAGAATTTAAAGATTCAAAGGAAAATTATGCAAAATTTCTTTCAGAATGCAAGCGGGTTTTGAAAAAAACAACCGGACATATTTACATAATGTTTGATTCTTACTCTTTACTAAGTCTAGGTAACATAGTTCGAGACTATTTTGATGTAAAAAATCTAATTACATGGGACAAAGTAAATATTGGAATGGGACATTATTACAGAAGAAGACATGAATATATCCTTTTTGCTACGAATGGAAACACGAGAAAAATTCGAAATAGGAAGTTTCCTGATGTCTGGAATTTTAAGCGGATTCATAATTCTAAATATCCTACACAAAAACCAGTTGAAGTGTTTCAGGCTATGATTTATGCAAGTGCTCAAAAAAATTTTGTAGTATGTGATCCTTTTCTGGGCAGTGCATCTTCAGTAATTGCTACAATTAAAAATCAATGTAATTTTATAGGATGTGATATTTCCGATAAATCCATAGAAATATCAGACAAGAGAATTTCACAGTTTATAGAAAAACAGGAAGATATACTTCAGCCAAAATCATCTGCGGTTGAAAATAAAGTATTCTGGGAGTAAAAATGGCAAATTTAACAAAATCAAAAACTCTTTTCGGAATTACCTCTCCAAGAACTTTGGAAAAGATAATTCCTGAAATAAAATTATTGTTACAACTTTTTGAAGGTAAATCCTGGACTGGGAATCAGGAATTGCAAAGCCATTTTTTTGAATCTTTATTCAAAACGGATTTTTATGAAGGAAAAAGTTATCCCTCTGATCCAGCCCTCGCAGCACGAGACAGAATAACAAGAGCTCCAAAAGCACTGGGCTTTATTGATTTAAAACCCAAAATTGAACTGACAAAATCGGGGAAAGCACTTATTGAAGGGAAAAGAATAAATGAAATATTTACCAGACAATTATTAAAATTTCAGCTGCCTTCTCCATATCACACCCAATCAATCAAAATTGAATTTAATGTAAAACCTTATCTAGAACTTTTAAGATTAATAAATGATTTAGAGAGTCTCTCAAAAACGGAAATAGCTCTTTTCTTCTTGCAATTGACTAATCTTGATAAATATGAATTAATCCTCAATAAAATAAAACGCTTTAGAAATCAATCTAAACATTTTAAAGGTACTAGAAAAACATATGTTCACCAATGTTTCAAAAGTGAAGTCATACAAATATTCAAAGAAGATATCCATAAAAAAAATTTTAAAACAAGAGAAACAGATGATGCTACTTTAAAAAAGTTTATAGCAACAAAAAGAAGAAACATGAAAGATTATGCTGATGCTTTTAGTCGTTATATTAGAGCAACTGGTCTTGTAACTATTCAGAAAAAAACTTTTAGATTAATTATTTCTTCACAAAAAAAGGAAGAAGTAAGTTTTTTGTTAAAAAAAACAAAAAGAAACCCCATTCAATTTAAGGATTTAAAAGAATTCAAAAAATATCTTTTTATTCACGATAATATAAATTTATTTTCTGATAACAAAAGACGGTTAACATCTAAATTAAGACGACTGGGGTATAAAATTGAGGGTAAAAGGATCACTCTTGAAAAATTAAAAGATATGTTGGAAAATGCAGAAAGAAAACTAAAAAGAAACAATATAAAAGAGGAACGAAAAGTCCTAAAAACCTATAAAAGATTTCCTCAAATTCTTCATGTCTTTAAACAAATAGAAGCAAAAGAAATTCCAGATCCTTCTTTGTTTTTAGAATGGAACGTATGGAGAGCATTTGAAATGTTAAATTATGCAAAAAAGATTAATGGTAATTTCAGTATAGATCTTGAAGGTATGCCTCTACATTACGCTCCTGGAGGATTTGCTGATATTGAAGCGGAATATGATGATTTCAATTTGATAATAGAGGTTACAATGTCGACGGGGCATACGCAGTATAAAATGGAAAACGAATCCGTTCCCAGACACTTTGGTAAGTTGAAAAGTAGGAAAAAAGACTGTGACATGTATTGTATCTTTATTGCTCCTAAAATAAGCGAAGGGACGCTGGCTCATTACTTTAATTTAAATAGAATGGAAACAAAACTTTATGGCGGGAAAACTAAAATCATCCCACTGTCAATAGAATTATTTGTTCAATTTATAGAGATTGGAGTAAAGGATAAATTTAATAATCCTAAAAAACTACAATCTTGGTTAGAGAATATCTGGGAATTCAATCAAAGCTGTAACGATGAAACTCTTTGGTACGATCAAATAGGTCAAAATATTAAAAATTGGGTTGTCTAAACGGAGAAATTAATGAAATTACTAATTGCCACATCCAATGCACACAAAATAGTTGAAATGAAAAGCATTTTGGAATCAACGGGAGTTGAAATTGTAACCCCACAGGATTTTGATAGAAAACTTCCCTTTATTCTGGAGGATGGAGATACATTTGAAGCAAATGCGTGCAAAAAAGCCATGGAAATGGCTGAATTTTATCAAATCCCAGCACTTGCAGATGATTCAGGACTTGAAGTGTTTGCATTAAATAACGAACCCGGTATCTACTCTGCAAGATATGCGGGAGAAGATGCAGATGACAAAATGAATCTGGATAAATTACTTGATGAAATGAGAGATATGACAGACAGACGTGC
Organism: Verrucomicrobiota bacterium; assembly: GCA_034660375.1. Classification (GTDB taxonomy): domain Bacteria; phylum Verrucomicrobiota; class Lentisphaeria; order UBA2565; family JAYEIY01; genus JAYEIY01. Next base: position 1,220 of record JAYEIY010000328.1, on the reverse strand, counting down.
TAGATTTGTTTGCTGCGTTGCAATTGTCTATCCTGATAAAACAGTGAAAGGAACAGCTGAAGGAGAAATTCTAGGTCAAATTGCAAAAAAACCACGAGGGGGAAATGGTTTTGGATATGATCCGGTTTTTGTGCCGGATGATTATGAATTAACTTTTGCCGAACTTTCATCTAAGAAAAAAGATAGTATGAGTCATCGAGCAAATGCCCTGAAAAAAGCCATAAAAAAGAACTTATTTAAATAAACTAAAAAAACAATGTCTAATTCTATACATAAAGCAAAAATAAGTCTTCGTAATACCCCTGTTTCTATTATTACGGGAAAAGAAACAGACAAAAAAACAAAAGAAATTTCGTACTGCCTGCAAAAAAAAGGTATGCTTTCGCGAATCATCAACATAAGCGAAGAGAGTATTATGCGTTTGGAAAATGAAAAACCAGCCTTTATTCTTTTATCCCCCTCCTTAAATACCGAGTCAATGAAAGATATTTACTTGAAAATAAGGGGAAAAATGAAAACAATCCCCGTAATGGTAATCACAACTGAAGAAAATAAAAAAGATATTATAGATTTTCTGGACTTTAAAAACGGAGATATGATTGTTGAGCCGTTTGTTGATGAAGAAATACATAAACGAATAGAAGCAAAACTGGAATTTATAAATACTGAATATGAACTGAATATTGCTAATACAATGCTTAAAGAACTAAATAACTATCTTGAGTCGGCTGTAGATACAAAAAGCGTAGAACTTCAAAGTGTAAACAGACTTAGAAAATTCTTTTCTCCACAACTTGTAGATGCAATTATATTAAAGAACTCCAATGCAACCCTCCGAGAACACCGAAGCGAAATCTCTGTTGTATTTCTGGACCTTCGAAACTTTACTTCATTTGCCGAACACTCCCCTCCCGAAAATGTCTTACGTCTTATCAGAGATTTTCATCAGACAATAGGTCCCATTATCAATAAATATAAGGCAACAATAGAGCGTTTCAGCGGAGACGGTGTAATGATTTTTCTCGGAGATCCTGACCCTATGCCTGATCATCCAATTCAGGCTCTTAAAATGTCCCTCGAAATAATGCTTAAAACAGAAACAAAATACCGTGAATGGCATAAATGGGGATATGAAGATGGATTGGGTATTGGAATTGATACTGGAGACGCAGCTATCGGGATTATTGGTTTTGAAGAACGTTATGATTATGCCGCCCTCG
>JAYEIY010000327.1:0-4649 GCA_034660375.1 Verrucomicrobiota bacterium | reverse complement strand
ATAGGGCGAATGCCCCATGCTACGGTGAAATATCCCTTTCAGGGATGAAGTAGGGTGTTATCTGATGTAACCTTTAAAAATTATTCCACCTCAACTAAGGTCAATTCTTAAACAAGAATCTCCGTTTCATCTACGATAGGGAAGTTAAGTTGCGAGTATGTTTTGTTTTGAGCAAGGAATTTGAATTACCGAGCAACTATTTTCCCTTTCTTTAGTAAAAAAGGGAATCTTAGTTGCGTGTTCGTCAGCCTCAAACCGATAAGTTCAGGTGATAATGACTTGGCAAGAAATCATTCCCCTAAAAAGATACTTGAAAATATGAAATTATTTATTGATACTGTAAAAAAACTTCACTCTAATATTTCCATTTTAATTCTTTCCATAAAACCAAGTCCTGCACGCATCCATCTCTTAGAAAAATCAAATAAAACCAATAAATTAATTGCGCAATACGCAAAAAAAACAGAAAATGTGCATTTTCTGGATTTATCATCCAAAATGCTTATGAAAAACAATAAACCGGATCCAACTCTATTTGGGAGTGACAGACTTCACATGAATAAAAAAGGATATGATTTATGGACAAACATATTAACCCCAATATTGAAAAAATTACTTAAAAAGGAATAAATTATGAAAAGAATTATCTGTATATCGTTCTTATTAGCTCTTATTACAGGATGTCAATCAACCTTAAAAATATCCACTTCACCTAAAAAAAATTCTGCCATACCTCTTCCTGGAATTACGAATATTGAAATGAATACAAATCCTGAAATAGATGGCAGTTGGACTTTTTGGTCAGATTCCCCTCAAATAAAAGGAAAATGGTCTAAAACTGGAGGAATAAATGGAGGCGGATGCCTGAAAATTGACAGCTATAAATTTCCTAAATTTGGAACATGGTATAAATCATTTAAAAATCTTGAACCAGGTTTACTATATTTTACGAGTATAAAAACAAATTTCAAAAATGTCGTTACAGGTTCTCCATGGGCAGGAATATCACTTACAGTACAATATTGGAAGAAAAATAGAATGATAAAAGATATTGCTAACGGATGGTACTCCGGTGACAGTGAAAACTGGATTACAATGAGCCTTCCTTTTAAAATGATGCCGGAATTTGACGAAATAAGAATTTGCGCATTTCTATCAGCAGCATCGGGAACATGCTCTTTTGATGATTTTTCACTTGGTGTCCTAGATAATTATCCAGGGAAAAATTTAACAAAAACAGAAAACAATTCATCGCTAAAATTAGCATCAGCAAATGGTTTCTTCACAGTAAATAAAACAAATACTGGGAATTGGTATTTTATAGATCCGCAAGGTTATCCATTCTACTCATTAGGCTTAAACTGTACATCTGCTTATGGAGACGAGACTCTGGGAAATAATGGCGAAAACCGCTATAGAAAAGCTCTTGAAAAAAAATATAAAAGAACTGATGCAGTTAAGGTTAATAACTTATGGTTGAATAAAACTGAAAAAAAGCTTGATTCATGGGGATTTAATTCTACGGGATGCTGGTCAAGTAAACATTGGAAAAATCGCAGACCCCACGTAGAAATAATCTGGGCTGGCTATAAAGGAATTTGGGACGGAAAAGTAAAAAAAGCATATAAGGGCTTTCCCGATGTATTCTCCCCCGAATTTGCGGAGTACGCAGAAGTTCTAATAAAAGAAAAATGTTCTAAATACCGCAATGATACAACATTAATAGGATATTTCATAGACAATGAACTGCACTGGACAGGTGACTGGGAAAAATACCCGAGTGTCACCGCTATGGATGAATTTTTAAACCTTCCCAAAGAATATGCAGGTAAAAAACGAGTTACTCAATTCTTATCTGAAAACTATCAGGATATTAATTCACTAAACAATGAACTTGGAACCAAATATAAAAGTTTTCAGGACGTAACAAATCTTATGAACAAAATTACTCCTGAAAATAGAGACAAAATAGCAGGACTATACTCAAATTTTATTGAAATTATTGCCGAACGATACTTTTCCGTCACAACTTCGCTTATTAAAAAATATGATCCTGACCATCTAATTCTGGGAGTACGTTTTGCATATGGCGCACCTGTAGAAGTAGTAAAAATATGCGGAAAGTATTGTGATGTTATATCTGCAAATATATATCAACCTATCCCTGATGCAAAATATCTTGAAAGACTTGCAAAAATTTCAGGACGCCCAATTCTAATAACAGAATTTTCGCACCGTGCAGAAGACTCAGGACTGCCAAATAGCAAAGGCGCAGGAACTGTCTTTAAAACTCAATCAGAAAGAGCATTCTGGTATAAACTCTACATCACCACAGCAGCCAGCTCTCCATATTCGGTGGGATGTCATTATTTCAAGTGGGTTGATCAACCCAGGGAAGGAAGAGGGAATCCCCCCGACGGAGAAAATTCAAATTATGGAATAATAACAATCCAGGGCTCTCCATATACCGAATTAATAGAAGCAGCAAAAGAAATAAACAACTCTGTCTACATCCTTAAAAAACAAAATGATTAAATAAAAATGATTGTGAATGGAAACACACATACTTGTAATACCGCTTTTAAGCGGTGTTTGTTTCAGCGCCTTTAGGTGCTGGATGTATACGTTTTTTCTTTATAGCGCTAAAACTCCATACGAACACCGCCTAAAGGCGGAACTACGAACAAAAAGCGGTGTTTGTTTCAGCGCCTTTAGGTGCTGGATGTATACGTTTTTTCTTTATAGCGCTAAAACTCCATACGAACACCGCCTAAAGGCGGAACTACAAACAAAACCGGTACCTCTAATCTACTAAATCGGCATAATCCTGATATTTCTTCATACCTATAAGCCTTTTTTCTTCTTTCCCATTCTTAAAATAAATTATGCATGGAATTGATGAAACAGCATACTTTTTTGCCAGTTTATCAAATTTATCAATATTAATTTTAACAACATCTACCTTATCGGTCATGTCAGTTGCCAACTGATTCATCACAGGAGTCAGACGACGACATGGACCACACCAGTCTGCATAAAAATCCACAACAAGGGGCTTTTCAGATTGAAGAAGTTTATCAAAATCCTCAACAGATTCTATCCTAATAATATTCTTAGAATCTGCAACCTTTTCATGTACTTGCTGAAGAACAGGTAAACCCGCAATGCCTCCAAGTACCATCCCAAATAATGCTCCACGCCAGGGATTTGCTGTTAAAGGACACTTCCCATCCGTACATTTACCAAAATACCCCATCAACCCACCAATAAAAGCACCAAGAATTACTATCATAAGAAATTTTAACATAATATTACCTCTCCTTTTTAAAGCTTAATTTATCCCACATGAACCGGAAGGACAGCAAGTACTAGAACTCTCCCCAAGACTGCACGAAGACGAAGGCTCCGCAATATTAGCCGAAAATGTTGAAAATAACTTCTTCAACTTATCAGAACCACATTTTTTACAAATCAGAGTAACATTCGAATTCTTTACCATCTTCTCAAATTTCTCCCCACACTCAGTACACCTGTACTCAAAAATAGGCATTCTTAAATCTCCTTTTTTATTAATAATTAGACATTGCACGAAAAGCCTTTTTCGCTTCGCTCAAAGACTTTTCGCACACTGTCTGTTTCTGTTTGCAGTTGTTTTTTTGAGTAAATAAGACTAAAAATCATTATTAACGAGTCAGTATTCATCTCAAATAAAGTTTAAAATCGCTGATTTTGAACCTACAGAGACCTTATGTTAAAAGTATTGCGTTGAAAAACGCTCTCCAAAATGTATAGTGATTTTCAATCAAAAAAATCTAACATAGAAGAGAGCATCATGAGAAATGAATCTAATGCCATTAGCTTTGAAAATCAAACTTTTTTTGTAGGAATTGATGTACATAAAAACCAGAGCTCGTTAATTTGAGGATAAGTAGGTGTCTAATTTAAATGCAACTTTTTTCGCATAACTGCAATGGTGCCGGGAATTAAATTTATTGATATTGCTTTAGAGTTTTCTTTTTCAGATTGTTTGTTTATTTCAGTTTCTGTGATATTAGCAAATGTTTGCATGTTTTTAATGACATGTTTTTGTAGAGAGCCAGGCAACCACAAGTTTACATTAATTTAGTTGTCCCATATACTCCTTGGTATGAGGATCAAATAAGAAGACACGCCCTTTCTCAGGACCATCTGAGAGTAAAAACGTATTCCGCTGATAAGATTTTATGAGGTTATCCAAACTGCTTTTCTCATCAAATCGTTTGCGTTGTTCCTGCCGCACTTTTACAATTTCGGGACAAAAATACCGTAAACTTTGATAGCACATAAGCTTTGAATCCTCAACATTAACGGCTTCCTGAAGAAGTTGACAGATGAATTGACGTTCCTCAACAGGATAGTATCTCAACCATAAGGAAAAGAAAATCTAGAAACACACTATACTACTAGATATAACTTGAAAAAATACCTCCATGTTTAAAATTAAGTTTTCCCAAAATAATAAAAATAAAGAGAACGAACCTGTCCAACAGTTGACTATTTTTACCGAAATCTTAGAAAAGGCGGTGGGTGAAAAAACACTGGTTCATCACCTTGGTTTGATTTTCTTTTCCTTATGGTTGAGATACTATCCTGTTGAGGAACGTCAATTC
>JAYEIY010000326.1:0-4680 GCA_034660375.1 Verrucomicrobiota bacterium | reverse complement strand
TGTTCAATTGCGGAGTCCGCAGACTTATCTACTTTGAACTCAAAGATGTAAATATATTTTGGTGTTTTGACAACTGCATCCATTCGACCTTTGTTTGTTTTTACTTCAGTATTAATCCTAAAACCTAGATTGGTAAAAATAAGATAAAAAATCAGCTGATAACATTTTTCATCTTTAGTCTTGAGATCGTAATCAATATTGGCATAATAGACTTTTAAGACTTCGATAAAGTCATTAAGATTATTTTGTTTTAAAGATTCATATAGTTTATGTATAATCATTGAATTTTTCATCTTTGAAAGTTTTGAATAATAATCTAAAAGACGCATTGAAAATGATTCTGCAACTTCCTCATTTGGATATCCTAAAGAATATTCCTGTGTGTCTATATCATAATCTTTTATTGTCAGATAGCCTGTTTGATACAATAACGGTTCGACTTCTAAAGATTCAATCTCATAAGATGTAAAAACAAATGAAGGAACTTTTACTTCTTCAAGAACCTCCAAATTAAAATCTTTGTTTTTCAATAATTTCAGTAAAAAGGTAGGCGTTCCTGTTTCAAACCAGTAATTTTTGAAATCACAATTTTTCATTGCATTTATGAATGATACCGGATTGTAGAGGGAGACAGGTTTTTCGGAAAATCTAATTCCATTATATTTTATTTTTATTTTTTCAAGATATGCATCTTTTGTAAGATTTAATTCTTCTGCATTTTCAGTGATCCATTCTGCAAAGTAATGTTCGCATTCTTCCTGTGTGAATCCACAAATGCTTGCAAATTTTTTATCCATTGTAATATCTGTAAGATTATTCAAATCAGAAAATACAGAGACTTGGGTAAATTTGCTGACTCCGGTCAAAAATGCAAAGCGAATATATTCTTCGTTCGCTTTTATCTGTCCGTAAAATTGTTGAAAAAGATTGCGTATTTTTTTACACTCTTCAATATCATCTACATTATCCAGGATTGGTTTGTCATATTCATCTATTAATATGACAACTTTTACTCCATTAAATGCTAATGTGCAGATAAGTTCCCTTAACATTTGGTAAGAACGTTTAGTACTTAGACATATAGAATTCATTTTGGCAATGGTTCGCATTTCAAAAGCAAGATTTTCTTCTAACTCTTCTTTTGTCTTGGAACCTAATCGATTCATAGATAAATGAATAATCGGATACTTCTTCCAGTCATATTCTTTATCATAAATATAGAGACCTTTGAATAATTCTTTTTTCCCTTGAAAAATGGCTTTAAAAGTAGAAAGAGTCATTGATTTGCCAAAACGACGTGGACGTGAAAGAAAATATTGCCCACTTTGCTGACGCACCATCTTGTAAAGTTCTTTGGTTTTATCAACATACATATAATTATATTCTATAACCTCTTCGTAGGTTGATTTACTTGTATTTTATTCCTTTCTCATCTTTTTAACCTTATCTTTATCGTAGAATATTTAATTAACTCCCTGGAATGGGTGGTGGAATCGGAGGTGGAGTTGAATTAAAAACAGCAGCCAGATCGGATACTTCTCCGGCCTTTGTCCATGCACTCATTCCTTCCTTCCAGACAAGAGAATCTTTTGAAAACTCGCCTGCATTAACTTTGTTTTTGAATTCAACAACTTTAAATGGTCCGGTTTGAGTTCCATTTACTGCAACAAAGTATGCAGGTTCACTTGGTATTGGCGGGGGGGCCGCAGGCTGTTGTTGCGGAGACGAAGATTGCTGAACTCCCTGCTGTTGTGGTTGATGGAGAGTATTGGAAACTCCACCCGCCATCTGGGAACCCATCATCATTCCCATCATATTTCCTGTGCCTCCTTCATTTTGAGCCGCATCACGAATTGCATTTGCTGCCTGATATTGTGCAAAATTATTTAAATTGCCAAGTGCCCCCATAGAAGAGCGTTGATCCATGGCTTTTTCCACTTCCTGAGGAAGACTTATATTTTCAAGAGTAAAAACAAGAAGTTCAAGACCCAATTTAACAAATTCTTCGTTCAATTTAGCAATCATAAAATTACTGAGTTCATCATAATTGGCAGCCAGTTCCAATGCTGGGATTTTTGCTTCGCCAATTGCATCAGAAAACGATGATATGACCTTTGTTCTTATCTGTCCTTCAATATCATCCAGAGAAAAATCTTTCTGTGCCCCTACAAAACGAGTTATCATTTCTTTCTTTATGGAAATTTTATAGGAATAATTTCCGCGAGAACGCAAGCGAACCATTCCAAAATCATTATCTCTCATCATAACCGGATTAGGAGTACCCCATTTTCTATCAAGCTGCTCTGTTGTCTTTATAAAATAAACTTCCGCCTTAAAAGGAGAATGAAATCCATACTTCCAGCCTTTCAAAGTAGTTAAAATAGGAATGTTTTTCGTTTCTAGCGTAAATGTTCCCGGTTCAAATTCATCAGCAACTTGCCCCTCATTAACAAAAACCGCACGCTGACCGGGACGAACAACAAGCTTAGCACCCATTTTTATTTCATTGCCATGTCTCTCAAAACGATGAACAAGTAACTCGTCTTCCATATCTTCCCATTCAATAATATCAATTAATTCTCCGCGTAACTTATCAAAAAAACCCATATATAAAACCCCATTTTTCAAATTTACTTTTTTCTATCAACTGCACCCCATTAATAGTGTAAAAATACATAAGAAACAGCAAAATGTCAAGAGGTATTATAGTATATTATTAAAGTATAGAAAAAAGAGATTGATTGTCATAAAATTCATATTATCGTATCTTGGCGTTAGAGAAAACCTAAAAAATCATAAAAAAGAAATGAAAACAATAAAAAAGCTCTTCATATATATCCTTTTTATTTTTATTATAGGTTCGTTCCTTGCCCCTATTCTATATTTTTCTCTACAGCAACTGGGTCTTTTTATAGACTGTCCTTTCAGACGTATTGCCAATAGAGCTTTTATGCTCGTTGCATTCATAGGACTTTGGCCTTTCCTGAAAAGCCTTAATATTACGGGGAGAAAAGATTGGGGTTTTAATGAAAGAAGAAAGGACTTTGGGACTTCCGTACTCAAAGGACTTCTTTTTGGACTTTTTTCTCTAATTATTATTGTTGCTTTAGAAATTCTTATTGGTTGCCTGTTTTACATGCCATATAACAAGGGAATTACAAACTTTATTCTTCTATCTATCTCTGGTCTGATCTCCGGCATAACTATCGCTCTTATTGAAGAATCTTTTTTTCGTGGGATCCTATTTTCAGCAATCAAAAAAGACAAAGGGCTTGTTTTTACCATTTTTTTTACATCCCTACTTTATGCTACAGCACATTTTATAGGGGGGGATATAAAAATTCCTCCCGAACAGGTGAATTTTTTAAGTGGCTTTCGGGTTCTTTTAAATTCAATTTCATTCTCAAAATCATCTGAAAATATTACCGGAGCCTTCTGTTGTCTAACTATGATAGGAATTTTTTTCGGAATGATACGCCATTATCGAGGCAGTATTTCTCTTCAAATAGGAATACATACCGGCTGGGTAATGGCAATAAAAGTTGCAAGAAAAATCTCAGACGTAAATACGAATTCCCCTTTTGACTTTCTTATTTGCGGGTATGATGACATTACAGGTTTTCTGGCCTTTTACTGTGTCGCTGCAATGGCAATCTGCTACCTTAAAATCTATGCAGGAAAAATAACAAAAACTCAACAGGAAAAAATAAACAACAAACCTCAACTTTTTAATGAATCTCATACAGAAAATTGAAAATTTAATCTTTCCAGAAATCTGTCTTCTTTGTGGAGAGCCCTTAGATAAAAAAGAATTTCATGGAGTTTGTGATATATGTTTTTCCAAATTTCAAACCCCCATGGAACCTTTGTGTCCGCTTTGCGGAGGCGAAAATGACACATTCCTTGATGTATGCAAAGAATGCATCCGCCACGATAGAGGATGGAAAAAGGCATATACTATTTTTAAATACAAAAAAGGCGCAAGAAAAGCTATTCAGCAATATAAATATTCTGCACAGACACAATGGTTACCATTCTTTGTAAAATCATTTTTCACCCGTTACCCAAATTTTCAAAAAGATATTGATGTAATTGTACCAATCCCCTTGCACTGGTTAAAAAAACTGCTTCGCGGATTTAATCAATCAGAACTTTTTTGTAAAATTATCTCAAGAAAAGCAAAAATCCCTTGCAAAAACCTTTTAAAGCGTGTAAAGTTCACAAGGAAACAAGCCTCCCTCTCGGCAGATGAACGTCAAAAAAATGTAAAAAAGGCTTTTGCTTCTAAAAAACAACATATAATAATAGGAAAAAGAATCCTGCTTGTTGACGATGTTTTTACAACAGGAGCAACTCTCCAACAAGCAACAGAAATACTTATAAACGCAGGCGCTGAAAGCGTATCAGTTTTAACTCTAGCAAGGGACTAAAAAATGCCACTATTTAAAAAAAACATAAAATATTCAACAATACGAACCTCAAAAAAAGATATGCCCGAAGGATTATGGATAAAGTGCAAAGCATGTAGTGAAATGATATATAAATCCGCCCTGCGGGAAAATAACTGGATTTGCCCCAAATGCGATCACCATTACCCGATGCCTTCCGATCAAAGAATAAAAATGCTTACCGATGAAAATTCTTTTAAAGAAATTGATGCCAATATGACATCTGTTGACT